>NZ_JAESDL010000030.1:0-33923 GCF_019249625.1 Hydrotalea lipotrueae
TTTTTGCAACTTTTAAATTTTTATTGCAACAATATTTTTAATCGAACATTGAAAATTACTTTTTGAGGGTTGACTAAATAAGGTGCACCTGCAAATTGAGGAAATACATTTGCAAGGGCGGCTCTGTCATAAGGATGCTTTACAACAGCAGGTGGATTGGTAAATTTAGCCCCCCAATTACTAAAGAATGCAATACCTAAACTTAAATCAAAACCACCGCCATATTGCGTATTATAATCTGGTAATACAGCTTTGGTTTGAAAAAAAGATTGCGAAACTGTAACTTCCTGTTTTTTATGAACTGTGCCGGTTGAACCATTTTTTGTAGTTACTAATATTACACCATTTCTACCGGCAGAACCATATAACGTAGTAGCACTTAACCCTTTCAATATGCTAATGCTGGCAATGTTATTGGGATCTAAATCTAAAAACCTGCTGGAGGTTTGGTTACCATAGGTGAAATTAGTAGATTGATTATTGGTGCCTCCATCAAATGGTACTCCATCAACTACCCATAAAGGCTGTGAGTTGCCGGTAATAGTACTAATACCACGTATATTAATGTTTGTTCCACTACCACTTAAGCCACTGGTACTGACTATACTTACACCAGGTGCCTTTCCGTTTAACACCCTGGCGATATCCCCCTCGGGCCTTGCTTCTAAATCTTTACTGCCCACAGTAGAAACCGCATAACCCAGCGCTTTCTTTTCTCTTTTAATACCTAAGGCAGTTACTACCACTTCGCTTAAATCTTCATTCTCAGGAACCAATGTAATGTTTAAATTTTCATTGGCCCGAACGGTCATTTCGCGTTTGGCAAAACCCACACTTGAAATTTGAATAACTGAACCTTCTTTAAGGTTTAGTTTAAATTTTCCATCAGCATCGGTAGAGGTACCTTGCTTTGTTTTTTTGTCTACAATAGAGGCACCATCTATCGGCTTGCCTTTATCGTCTGTTACTTTACCCGAAATTGTTACTGTTTGGGCATGTACACCTGCAAAAAGTAGCAAGAGGGCAGAAAAAACCATCAATAGTTTTTTTCTCATGTTGCGGTAGTTTTGGTGAATTAATCCGTTTATCACGTTATATGACCACTCAAATTAAGATTTAGCTGTTTAGAAAACAAAAAATAATTTAACTTTTTTTTATTAAAGTTGATTAAATATTTTTTTTGCATGTATTTGCAATGTATTTCAAGCCTTTATAGATAACATTTCGTTAACATTTAGTATTTTTTAATCATTACCTTAAAAAAGTCATATTGTCATATTAATATCTCCCGTCATGCCATTCCTGCCGAAAAAGAACAACTCGCGGCATTGTGGGTATTTTTTTACCCCATTTCATCAAAAAATATTTTGCCATCTGCCTCATTATTGTAATTTAGTGGTGGAATTTAATGGGTTAGTAAGTAAAGGGGTCGGCTTATCAGCTGGCCCTTTTGCGTTAATAATACCCCCTGATCAGATCAGATACAATAACAATCATGCTCCAACCACCATTCAGCCATTGCAAATGCATTGCGAACATAGAGACCAATGCATTGAAAAATTTTATATCTGCATGCTTCATTTCTTTCGCACTATTTTCCAAACTTCTATTCTATCTCATTCCTCTTTCAAAATATGCTTCTTGATGATTACAAATAGATATCTATGAAAAATACAAATGCCGCTGCATCACATCATTCATGCAGTGCACTGAAAAAATATTTGCACAACATTTACCGATAACCACCATTCCAATTTTCAGAAGTACCATTTTCTGTTACAGCCCTGTAACTTTGATGTTATGAGTAAAATTAAAACTGCTTTTTTTTGCAGCAACTGTGGCTATGAAAGTGCTAAATGGCTCGGCAAATGCCCGGCATGCAATAACTGGAACACATTTATTGAAGAAGTAATAGACAAAGGCAATAACAAAGAACAAAACTGGAACAGCTATGGCACACAACAAAAAAACAACAAGGCCATAGCGTTAGATGCAGTTACGCATAACGAAACACAAAGAATTACTACTACCGATGCTGAGCTCAATCGTGTACTGGGTGGTGGTATCGTTGCCGGCAGTATTGTACTGGTAGCCGGCGAACCGGGTATTGGTAAAAGCACTTTGTTTTTGCAAATTGGTTTGGCTTTACAATCGCTTACTGTTCTTTACATCAGTGGCGAAGAAAGTGAACAACAAATTAAAATGCGTGCAGACAGAATTCAGGCAAAGCACTCTTCTTTTTATTTACTTACAGAAACCACTACTCAATCTATTTTCAACGAAATAAAAAAATTGCAGCCGCAATTGGTGATTGTGGACTCCATTCAAACATTACAATCGAATTTAATTGATTCCGGCGCCGGCAGTATTTCGCAAATACGCGAATGTGCAGCAGAATTTCAACGCTTTGCCAAAGAAACCAACACTCCTGTTTTTTTAATTGGTCATATTACCAAAGATGGCACCATTGCCGGACCTAAAATTTTAGAACACATGGTGGACAGCGTGTTGCAATTTGAAGGCGACCGCCATTATACTTACCGCATTTTACGTACCCTTAAAAACAGGTTTGGCAGTACCGCCGAATTGGGCATATATGAAATGACAGGCGAAGGCATGAAAGAAGTAACCAACCCATCTGAAATTCTTTTAACACAACGCGATAATGAATTAAGCGGCAGTGCCATTGCTGCAACGGTTGAAGGTATTCGGCCTTTATTGATTGAAGTGCAGGCACTGGTTACACAAAGTGTATATGGTACGCCACAAAGAACGGTAAGCGGATTTGATTTAAGAAGATTACAATTACTTTTAGCAGTGTTGGAAAAACGAGGTGGCTTTTTATTTGGCACCAAAGATGTGTTTATTAATATTGCCGGCGGCTTGAAAGTAGAAGACCCCTCTATTGATTTGGCTATTATAGCAGCTTTGCTTTCTTCTTATGAAGATGTGGCATTGCCCCCGCATATTTGCTTTGCCGGTGAGGTTGGTTTAAATGGCGAAATAAGAGCCGTTAACAGAATTGAACAACGCATTGCTGAAGCAGAAAAATTAGGATTTGAAAAAATATTTGTATCTCGTTATAATAAAAAAGGTGTTCAACCGGCCAAACATCGCATTGAAATTGTTGCATTGGGCGAAGTGCAGGAACTATACCAACGTTTATTTTAAAATGCAGTACCCACTTCACCACTATCCGTAAAAAATAAATTCAATGCAATTTGTATGTGTTTTATTTTTATTTTTAAAGCATGATGCAATTATTAAAAAATTACTGGCACAGCTTTTCAAATCTTTTTTTTCCGCAAAACTGCGAAGGATGCGGTACCGATGTATTGCCAACTGCATCCCTGCTTTGCCCGCAATGTTTACTGCAGTTGCCTGCTACCGGATTTTTTGCAGTTGCCGATAACCCCGTTGAGCGCTCTTTTTATGGTAGGGTACCCATTGCAGCAGGCGGTGCTGCCTTTTACTTTACCAAATATTCGCTGTTACAGCATTTGCTGTTTCAATTAAAATATAAAGGGCACAAAAAAATGGGCATCTGGCTGGGCGAACAAGTTGGCAGCCAACTTGCTACAAGCAACCGTTTTCAGCCAATAGATATCATTGTTCCATTACCGCTACATCCCAAAAAAGAAAAGTTGAGAGGCTATAATCAGGCTGCATGCATTGGGCAGGGCATCAGCCGTATTGTACATAAACCTTTGGTAACCAATGCACTTACAAGAGTTAAGCATACCCAAACACAAACCCAAAAAAACCGATCAGAACGCTGGCAAAATATGGAAGATGCCTTTACGGTATTGTTACCCAATATTTTACAACACAAACACATTTTATTGGTAGATGATGTAATTACCACCGGTGCCACTTTGGAAGCCTGCACCACTATACTATTATCGGTTCCGGTTGCCTCTGTTCGCATTGCAACAGTGGCTTATACAATTTAATGCCCTTTATTCAAAAATTAAACTTTATTCCCCATCATTTGTTACTAACTTCAAACCTGTAAAATTCCTATCATCATCACACAAAAAATAAAGCACATGAAGTATTTTTTAACTATTGTAACCATTGTTGCACTAACCTCATTTACCACCATGAAAAGAAGCAACACTATTTATCAATTTAAAGTACCTTCTATTAATGTGGGTACCATTGAGTTTGCCAAATATGAAGGCAAAAAAATATTAGTGGTAAATACGGCCTCAAAATGCGGCTTTACCCCTCAATATGAAGCGTTAGAAAAATTGTACGAAAAATACAAAGACAAATTAGTTATTGTAGGTTTCCCCTGTAACCAGTTTGGTGGCCAGGAGCCCGGCAGCAGTACTGAAATTGTACAATTCTGCAAAAAAAATTACGGCGTTACCTTCCCTTTAGCTGAAAAAGTTGATGTAAAGGGACCTAATATTTCGCCGGTATATAAATGGTTGTGCAACAAATCTGAAAACGGTGTTTTAGATGCCACCATTACCTGGAACTTCAATAAGTTTTTAATTGATGAACACGGTAAATTATTGGCTTATTTTCCAAGTACCGTTACACCCGATAGTCCCGAAATTTTGAAGTACCTGAATTAAATAGGTGCATAAAGATTTTTTGAAAAGGAAGATGTTTATACCGCATCTTCCTTTTATTTTGTACCTATCATGGAACTGAAGGATATTATTGGACAAACCGCATTGAAAAAGCAATTGGTAGCAATGGTGCAACAAAACCGTTTGGGCCATGCCTTATTACTGATAGGGAAAGAAGGCAGTGGTGCTTTACCGCTTGCCGTTGCTTTTGCCCAATGGATGGTTTGCCAACCGGGTAAACATGCCTCTGCCCCTGCCGCTGCACTTTTTGGCGAACAGGAATCTTCCATTGAAAAAACCGATTTTATTAGCCCGGAAGCCATCAGTAATATGCCTAATTTTTCCAGGGCTACCCAATTCATGCATCCTGATTTACACTTTTCTTATCCCGTTATCCCGAAAAAAAGTGGCGATAAACCTATTAGTACCGACTATTTTAAGGAATGGAAAGAATTTATACGGCAATACCCTTACGGTAATGTGTACGACTGGCTTCAATTTATTGGGGCGGAGAATAAACAGGGTAATATTACAGCAGAAGAGTGCAATGATATTATGCGGAAACTGAATCTAAAAAGCTTTGAAAGCGCTTACAAAGTATTGGTTTTATGGATGCCTGAATATTTGGGGAAAGAAGGTAACAAACTTCTGAAATTAATTGAAGAACCTCCTGCTAACACCTTGTTTATATTAGTGGCTGAACAGGAAGAAGGCATTTTACCCACATTAGTAAGCCGGTGCCAGCTTATTAGAGTGCCACTCATAGAAAAGCAGGATATTGAAGCTGCTTTAATTGAACGGGCATATTTACCTGCCGATAAAGCAGCGCTAATTGCCAGTGTTTGTGGAGGTAATTACAGGGAAGCATTGCAAATGATTCAACATGCGGAATCTGACTGGCAAAGTTTATTGCGCGAATGGCTGAATGCTACCTTAAAAGCGGGTCCCGCCGCCCAACTTAAGTTTATTGATGAAATGACTAAAACAGGCAGGGAAAAACAAAAACAGTTTTTGCGCTATTTCATTCATTTACTGGAACAAAGCCTGCATATTCGATTACTGGGCATTGAAGCAGCTACCTGCCTGCCCACGGAAAGCGATTTTGCCCAACGCCTCAATAAAATTGCTTCCGTAACCCAGCAACAGGCTATTGTAGAGGAGTTAGACAATGCTATTTATTACATTGAACGCAATGCCAATGCTAAAATGTTGTTTATGGCACTCACTATTAAACTACAATACATTATACAAAACAAAGTAACCTTTCATGTTTAAACGGTAATGACAATAAATTCCCTATTTTTGAATTTGTAGAAAATGGAATGAAGGGTTGTGCCCCAACATCTGTTACAAGATGTACGGAGCGAAAACGGAATTTGTACCTGATGCAATTGATGTATCCATATATTTTTCAAAAGCATACACTGTGTTATGGAACGCCATAGCTCACTACTGTTCTGAACGTTGAAGGGAGTGACACAACAGGCGCCGAACAAGGTACTACTGCCCGCAACATACCTTACTATCGCTACTTTCTACATTGGCATTTACAATTTAATTGAACCATTAAACTTTAGATACAATGGGATGTGGATCATGCGGCACCAAAAAACCGGGCGGTTGCAAAAGCAATGGAGGATGCAGTACCGGCGGTTGTAACCGGTTAAATGTACACGACTGGCTGCGCAATTTGCCCCTTACCGACCCTGAAAGCGATTGCAAAGTAGTAGAGGTTAGTTTTAAACAAGGCAGCAGAAAAGAATTTTTTAGAAATACCACCCTGCATTATTTTGAAAAAGGCGATTATGTTACCGTAGAGGGTGTTTCAGGTTTTGATGTGGGTGAAGTGGGCCTGAGTGGCGAATTGGTTCGCTTACAAATGAAGAAAAAAGGGGTTGACGAATTTAACCCTGAAATGAAAAAAATATTACGCCGCAGTACTGATCGCGATTTGGAAAGCTTTTTCATCAGCAAGGACCGTGAACCCGGTGTTCAGGCTCGTAGCCGGGAATTGGCCCGCCAGCTCAATTTACAAATGAAGTTGAGTGAAGTGGAAATTCAGGCAGATGGTAAAAAAGCTACCTTTTTTTATACCGCTGAAGACAGGGTTGACTTTAGAGAATTAATAAAACTATTTGCCGCAGAGTTTAAACTGAAAGTAGAAATGCGGCAGATTGGCATTCGGCAAGAGGCAGCCAAAGTTGGCGGCATAGGCAGTTGTGGCCGCGAACTGTGTTGCAGCACCTGGTTACAGGATTTTAAAAGCGTAAACACTACCGCAGCACGTTACCAAAATTTATCAATTAACCAAACCAAATTAAGCGGACAGTGCGGCCGTTTAAAATGTTGTTTGAATTATGAGTTAGATACCTATTTAGATGCCCTGCAACATTTTCCCGACAATGCCGATTCGTTGCAAACCACCAAAGGCAATGCCTTTTTAATTAAAAAAGATATTTTTAGGAATTTGATGTGGTACATGATGGATGGCGGCAGCAAGCACTATCCGTTAACCATTGAACGCGTTAAAGAAATTAAACGAATGAACGCACAAAACATTCGTCCAGATGATCTGGAACCGGTAGATGTAGTGAGCGGCAAACCCAAATTAATTGAACCACAGTTTGTAGATGTTGTAGGGCAAATTACCCTGAAGAGCTTAGAAAAAAACAATAAGCGTAATAAACCCGAGCAACGCCGCGATGGCCGCAACAATGAGCAGCGCCCGTTGAACAACAACGACAATAGGAACCGAAACAATAACAATCGCAACGAAAATAGAAACGATAACAGGAACCGAAACAACAATAACCGGCCCGATAATAGAAACCAGCCACAACAGCAAAGCAGGCCCGTTAGTAAACCAAATACACCCAAAGGGCGTGAAAATAAAGACCAGCCATTGGGTGAGTAATAACGGCAATGAAAATAGTATCATAAAAAAAGAGGCAGCGTTTTTGGCATTGCCTCTTTTTTATTTGGGTAATCAGCTCAACAGGTTTTGTTTACAATACCTCCATTTGTGCATCTACAAATTCCATTAAAGTTTTAATGTGTGCCGGGGAAAGATCAAATTGTAAACCTGCTGCAGCGTAAAGTTCAGGCAGGGTTTTGGTACCGCCTAAGCTTAAAGCACGCATATAATTTTGTAAAGCCTGTTGCGGGTTTTGAATGTATTGCATCCATAAACCAATAGCACCCAATTGGGCTATACCATATTCAATATAATAAAACGGCACTTCAAACAAATGCAATTGCCGTTGCCAGCCAATGGCACGATAAGCATCTAAACCGGTGTAATCAATAGCATCGGTAGAAAATTCTTTTAAAATCCGCATCCAGTTTTCGGTTCGTTCGGCTACTGTATGGTTGGGGTGTTCATATACCCAATGTTGAAATTTATCAATAATGGCAATCCAGGGAAAAATGGTAATGGTGCGCTCTAACTGATGTTCTTTGGCTCTTTTTAAATCGGCAGCATTGTTAAAGAAAGCATCCCAATGGCTCATGGAAAATAGTTCCATACTCATACTGGCCACTTCAGCTATCTCCATCGGGTATTCTTTAAAGGCAGAAAGCGGTAAATGATGCGCTAAAAAAGAATGAATGGCATGGCCGCCTTCGTGCACCATGGTGGTAACATCACTCATTTGTCCGGCTGCATTCATGAAAATAAAGGGAGCGCCGCTTTCGGCTAACGGACAATTATACCCGCCGGGTGCCTTGCCTTTCCGGCTTTCCAAATCAAAATGATGCAGTTCCTCCATCTTCAATAAACAATCCGCAAAAAACGGGTTCATTTGCCTGAAACAAGCCACTGATTTTTCCAACAATTCCTTCCCGGTTTTAAAGGGGCGCAGGGGTTCTGTTCCGGCCGGTTCGGCTTCAGTATCCCAGGGGCGCAGGCTATCTAACCCTAACTTCACCCTTTTCTTTTCATAAATTTTATTAACAATGGGTAATACGTGCAGTTTTACAGCTTCATGAAACTGAAAGCAATCTTCTTTGGCATAATCAAACCGGCCAAGTTCCACAAATTTATAATCGCGGTAATTGGCAAAACCCGCATTCAATGCCACCTGATGGCGTTTTTGAATCAGTTGGGTATACAAAGCATCCATCGCATCTTTATCCTGCAAACGCCTTTCCTGAATTTTATGGTAAACCGATTCCCGCAGGGCTCTGTTGCTACTTTCTAAAAACTGTGCAGCCTGCTGTAAGGTATATTCCCGGCCTTCCACTTCCACCGTCATTTTCCCGGCAATTACCCCATATTGTTGTTGCAATACGCCTAATTCGGCCTGAATAGGAATATTCGCTTCTCGAAACAATTCAATATTTTTTTTAACAGAACGGATATAAGTAAAATATAAATCCTGATCCAACTCTTTCAAATAAGGCGATGCCACTAATTTTTTATTCAAGGCATCAGCATAGGGTTGTATTTTGGGCTGAATTTCCATGACAAAGAAATTATACGCCTCTTCCAATGCCGGATTGGTGGTATCACAGGTCATTTTAATCTGCCGCCAGCAGGCATCTTCACTTACTACTGCTTCCAGTTCACTCATGTCCCGCAACCAGTTTTCTAACTCACCCACACTATGAATAGGCCTTTCTTTCAAATTCAAAAAATAAGGTTCCAGTGCCTCCCAGGTGGTTACGGTAAAATCTGCCGGTAAAAACTGGCGGGGTAATTTCTCAATATTTGCATTGGCAATCATGGTTTCCTGCATGTGCTATTCGTTTTAATTTTCATTTAAAAATCATGGCTTTATTCAATGGTATAGCCTGTTTACCTGTAAAAAGGGTACAAAGGTACAAGAATGATGCAGCAAGGCAGCCGAATAAACTTTATTTTTACATCTTCTAAATAAAGCAGTGCAGTGAGCGATTTTATACAATTATTACCCGATAATATAGCCAACCAGATAGCAGCAGGTGAAGTAATACAACGGCCAGGCAGTGCCGTAAAAGAATTGTTGGAAAATGCAGTAGATGCTGGCGCCACTAAAATTAATTTAATTGTAAATGATGCCGGTAAAAGTTTAATACAGGTAATTGACAATGGCAGTGGCATGAGTGAAACCGATGCCCGCATGGCTTTTGAGCGGCACGCCACCAGCAAAATAAAAGCCATAGATGACTTATTTCGCATAAAAACCATGGGTTTCCGGGGCGAAGCGTTGGCCTCGATTGCTGCTGTGGCACAGGTTGAAATAAAAACCAGGCAGGCCGAAAACGATTTTGGCACTTATTTGCTGATTGAAAACAGCAAAGTTTTGCAGCAGGAACCCTGCGCCTGTGCACCGGGCACCAGCATCAGCATGAAGAATTTGTTTTTTAATGTGCCCGCCCGAAGAAACTTTTTAAAAAGCAATGCTGCTGAAATGCGCCATATTATTGATGAATTTATTAGGGTGGTGATGGCATTTCCGCAGATATTTTTTAGCCTGAGCCATAATGGTCAGGAAGTTTTTCATTTAGAAGCCGGATCGCTGAAACAAAGAATTGTACAGGTTTTGGGTAATCAATACAATGCCAAATTGGTTTCGGTAAAAGAAGAAACAGATTACATGAACGTATACGGCTTTGTGGGGAAACCTGAAATTGCAAAAAAAACAAGAGGCGATCAATATTTTTTTGTGAATGACCGCTTTATTAAAAGTGCCTACCTGAACCATGCCGTTACCACTGCATTTGATAGTTTAATAGCAAAAGACAGTTTCCCAACCTATGTTTTGTATATAGATGTTGACCCCTCGCAGATAGATATTAATGTACACCCCACCAAACAGGAAATAAAATTTGAAGACGAAAAAATTATTTATGCTTTTGTACAGGCAGCCGTAAAACATGCACTGGCACAGTTTAGTATTGCGCCGTCATTAGACTTTACACTGAATGCCGATATACAGCAATTGGATGCCGTTAGTAGACCTATGACATCTACTCAGAAAGAACAAACACAAGCCTCACAACTTTACCAAACCTTTACACAAAAACATCAGGCACATTTTATTGAGAAAAATGATAGTTCCGAATTAAAAAACTGGCGTTCATTTTTTGAAAAACCCGCTGCAGCAAATTCATCAGAAATATTGGGTATTGACGCACCACTTTGGCAACCGGCTGCAGAAAAGAAAACAATATTTACCTTACTGCCCGATGCACCCTTATTGCAAGTACACCAAACTTATATTATTGCCCCTACTACCAGCGGTTTTGTACTCATACACCAACAATTGGCGCATGAACGTATTTTGTATGAAAAATATCAGGCCGCACTACACGTAAAACCGGTAGCCGCACAAAAAAGTTTATTTCCCTCCACCGTTGAATTATCGGCTGCCGATGCCGCTTTGCTAACCGATTTACTACCCGAATTATCGAAAATAGGCTTTCAATTAGAGGCATTTGGTAACCACACTTTTGTAATTCAGGGAACCCCTGCCGATGTATTACAAGGCAATGAAAAAAGAGCCATTGAATTACTGATTGAACAGTTTAAGCATTTTAGCAGCGATATTAAATTTAGTAAACGCGAAAAACTAGTACGGTGTATGTGTCGCCAACAGGCCATTAAAGCCGGAAAAGCACTGGGGCAGAAAGAAATGCAGCAATTAATTCACGATTTATTGCATTGTGAAACGCCCAATTATACCATTAACGGCAGCCCTACGTTTTTAGAGTTTAAAGAAGATTATTTAGACCATATGTTTGGGAAGAGTTGATAGAAAGAAAAGTGTTGTAAGCTCTTTTACCACATCTGTTTTCATCTTTGGGACACCCTAAAAAAATTTGCCAATAATTTGATACACTTCAGCTTGTTCATCATTCATTTTTAGCAATTTTGATTTAGTATGTTTTGATTCAGGGATGGTATATGTTATTTCATACATATTATGAGTTGATTCAACTACCTTTCTTAGAGATAACCTAGATTTCTCTTTATAAAGAACCCGTTCTAATTTCTTGTAAATACAATACGCAGTAAAAGTAATACAAATGTGAGCTTCAATACGATGGCGCAGTCTGTGATATACTGGCCTTATCCTTAAGTCGGTTTTCGACATTCGAAAAGCTTTTTCAATATGCCATAAGTTTTTATAGTTTTCAACGACTTCCTTATCCGATAATTTTGTGTTAGTGATATAGCCTTTTAATCCATCCCAGGCACTGTCTTGTTTGAACTTTTCATAATCAATTTCAATTGAGATTTCACCGTCCAATTTTAAATACTTTTTGTAACCCTTATTATTAATACTTGATTTGGTGAGTTTACCGGATTTTATTTGCTTCTCTAATCGCTGTAATCCTCTTTTTCGGTTATGTTCATCTTTAGCAGCTCTTTTGTTAGCATAAGTTACAATCAGGCGTGTGTTAGATGATTTTTTTATTACCATCATTCCACCATCTATCAGTTTGTGCGCAAGTATTTTTTTTTTAATTTTTTCAGGCTCACTTTTTAATTAATCTGGCTCCAATGATATATCCATAATTCTTTTCCTCAAGAGCAAGAATATTGTCCTTGGATAACAATCCGGAATCAGCAACGATGATCGGTTTGCCAAGATTAAATTTACCGGTGATTTTTTCAATAAAAGGGGTGAGTGTATGGCCTTCATAAATATTACCTTCGAAGATATCATAGCCGATTGCATAACCGCCCAATCCTACAAGTAAGCCTAAAAAAAATTTCGGATTCTGATGCTTGCCATCTTTGCTAAACCCGGCTTTTCGCAAATCGTCTTCATCAATTGCTTCAAAATAAAGCGTTGTCATATCATAAAAAGCAATACTTATTTTTGGTCTAAAATTTTTAATGTATAAGCAAAAGCTATCTGTTCTACCTGTCCTTTTAAATTGTTATTGAGCTTGTTTAAAAAACGGTAAATGGTGTCTATATTAAGCATGACACTTTGAAAGCGATATAAATATTCAATAGTTTTTAATTTACTTAAAGGAAAAGCCAGCCACGCAATTACAAGATGCCTAAATAAATCTTCCTTTATCTTATTAAAGCCAATACTTTCATATATTTTACCGAAAATAATTTCTGGCCCAACGGCTCTGTCACTTGCGCTTCCAATGGTTTCAAATACCTGTTCAATGACTGTATCATTTTCTCAAACAAATAATTTTGACTGACCATTTAATCGTTCTATTTCCTGCTTTCCAAGAAAAACCAATTTTTGAATTTGCTGTTCATTATCGCTATTGCCAATTGTTTTAACAACCTTATACTTCCCTCTTTGCTTAGAAATTATTTGTATAGAAATACTGCCGGACTTATTTTTCTTTTTTCTTAAAAACATCTACAAATATAGCAGTAGGACACTCATTTTCAAAACCCAACTCAATAGTAGCAAGGATTTCAGAGTATCATTTCAAAAAGTGCGGAAAACAGGAGAGTTACTGTTCTGCTCAATAAAAAAGCAATAGAAAAAACACTATCTTCCCGAGTTTTTATGATGAGGTGTTTATACATTTGTCATCCAAGCCATTCGATAATTCCCTGATGCTGTTTTAAAAAATCGGATAAAAAGCAAGGCATTACATATTTATCTGTTGAAACAACCGAAATTTTTAAACGACCAGCCAATTGTCCTTTGTGTGCCAAAGTTTTGTAATTGATGGCATACACTTGATTCAAAATGTTTTCAGCAGTAATCGCAATTTCTTTTCCAAAATGGGTAATAAATATTTTTCTTCCAACAATTTCTGTCAAAGGGATTTCAAATTGGTCTTGAAAGTTTTTGAGTTGAATAGACACAGCCGGTTGTGTTAAATGGAGTTCTTCGGCTGCTTTGGTAATGCTTTGAGTTTAAGTAATCTTTAAAAAAATCTGCAATTGGTTTAAGGTATAATTCATAAAAATTATTTATGTTAATCATTGCAAAAATAAATAGAAATATATGTTTTATTTTTCTCAATTTTACCCCATCAAAAAATAAACCAAAGCAATATGACAAAAATAACCGTAGCAAAAGGAGATGGAATAGGTCCTGAAATAATGGACGCCACTCTTGAAATTATTTTGGCAGCAGGAGCCAAAATTGACATTGAAGAAATCGAAGTGGGTGAAAAAGTTTACCTGGCAGGCAATACCTCAGGCATTGCCAAAGAATCATGGGACATTATTCGCAGAAATAAGGTGTTTCTAAAAGCCCCTATTACAACACCTCAAGGAGGTGGATATAAGAGTTTAAATGTAACAACCAGAAAATTTTTGGGGCTTTATTCCAATGTTCGTCCTTGTATGAGCTTGCATCCGTTTGTTAGAACCAAACATCCCATCATGGACATTGTGATAGTGAGAGAAAACGAAGAAGACCTTTATGCCGGAATTGAGCATCAGCAAACGGATGAAGTGGTACAATGCTTGAAATTAATCAGCCGTCCGGGCTGCGAAAAAATAGTTCGTTATGCTTTTGAATATGCTAAACAGTATGACAGAAAAAAAGTAACCTGCTTTACCAAAGATAATATCATGAAACAAACCGATGGCTTGTTTCATAAAGTGTTTGATGAAATTGCAAAAGAATATCCTGAGATTGAAAATGAGCATTGGATTGTAGATATAGGTGCAGCAAAAATGGCTGATACACCCGAAGTATTTGATGTAATTGTAATGCCTAATTTATATGGCGATATTTTGTCTGATGTTGCGGCTCAAATTGCAGGTTCGGTGGGTTTGGCAGGTTCGGCAAATATTGGTGAAAAGTGTGCCATGTTTGAAGCCATACATGGTTCAGCACCACGCAGAGCGGGACAAAATTTAGCTAACCCATCAGGTTTATTGCAAGGAGCAGTAATGATGCTCAACCATATTGGACAAACGGAGATTGCAGAAAAGGTTCAAAATGCCTGGCTTAAAACAATTGAAGATGGAACTCATACCTACGATATCTTTAAAGAAGGATTCAGCGTGCAAAAAGTTGGAACAAAAGAATTTGCTCAAGCGGTAATAGCCAATCTCGGAAATAAACCTGCCATGTTAAAAGCTGTTTCGTATGCGAAAAACTCGGCATTAAACTTACCAAAATATAAAAGAAAAAAAGCTGCTAAAAAAGAATTAGTAGGAGTGGATGTGTTTGTAGATTGGAGCGGAACAAATCCTGATGAATTAGCAAAAAGCCTTCATCAACTCGAAACCGATAAAGTAAAACTCTCAATGATAACAAACAGAGGTATAAAGGTTTGGCCCGATGGTTTTGAAGAAACATTTTGCACAGACCATTGGCGCTGCCGGTTTAAACCAACCGAAGGTAACTACATGACTAAAAAAGACATTATTGAATTGTTGGCAAATGCTGTAACTGAAAACCTGGATACCATTAAAACTGAAAACCTGTATGCCTTTGATGGTAAGCCGGCATTTTCATTGGGTCAGGGACAATAAAAAACAAAACACAATGAACATAGAACTCATACAAGGTCAATTCAACGCAAAAGATGCGATTGACATTATCACACAAATGATTCACATAAAAATAAAATTTCACGAAAATAAAATCAGCAAAAACAGCAGTGAAGAAGATATAAAAATGCGTGAAAAGAAAATCAAACAATTGCAAAAAGATTTGTATGAAGCAAGAAAATATATCGAACAAAAAGACAAGGCAATTAATATCAATGCCGAAATCGAAATTTCAAAAAATGTTTAAAGGAAGAAAACTATTAATTGCAACTAAACACCAAAAAGAAAAGGTAATTGCTCCTTTGTTACAAAAAGGGTTGGGAGTAGAATGCATTGTTCCGGAAAATTTTGACACTGATATTTTAGGAACTTTTACCGGAGAGGTTGAAAGAAAGGATGACCCTGTAACCACCGCAAGAAATAAATGCCTTCTGGCAATGCAATTATATGATTGCGATATGGCAATTGCCAGTGAAGGTTCTTTTGGTCCGCATCCTGCAATGTTCTTTGTTTATGCGGATGATGAAATAATACTTTTCATTGATAAGAAAAACGATTTAGAAATTATTGCAAGAGAATTAAGCACCGATACCAACTTTAATGGTGAAGAAATTAAAACGGAAAAGCAATTAAAAGATTTTGCTAAACGGGCTAAGTTTCCATCACACGGTTTAATAGTCAGAAAAGCAAAAGAAGATTTTACAGAAATAATAAAAGGCATTACTAATTGGGAACAACTAAGCACAACCTTCAATCAGTTTTTAAAAAAGTATAGAGTTGCTTATGTTGAAACGGACATGCGGGCAATGTATAACCCAAGCCGTATGCTGGTAATTGAGAAAGCCCTCCAAAAATTGATTGATAAAATCAAATCCTGTTGCCCGCAATGCAGCACCCCGGGCTTTGGAATAACCGAAGCCAAACCCGGCTTGCCATGCAATCTGTGTGGGTCTCCTACCCGTTCAACCCTCAGCTATATCTATACCTGTCAGAAATGTTCATTCCTAAAAGAAGAAATGTATCCGCATAAAAACATTACCGAAGACCCTACGTATTGTGATTATTGTAATCCTTAAAAGAACAACATGTCATTGATAATTACTGACATTGATGTAGCATCCGAATTTTTAAATAATGAAGATGTTATCGGAATTCCAACTGAAACAGTTTATGGATTAGCAGGGAATATTTATAGCGAAAAAGCGATTAATAAAATTTACGAAATAAAAAAAAGGCCTTTAATTAATCCGCTTATAGTTCATATAAAATCATTGGCTTACCTGGACAAAGTTGCTGTTGATGTTTCAGAAAGTGCATTAAAGCTTGCCAAAACTTTTTGGCCAGGTCCTTTAACATTAGTTTTGAATAAACATCCTTCTGTTCCTGATATAGTAACTGCAGGAAAAAGTACAGTAGCAGTAAGAATTCCGAATCACCCTGTTGCATTATCGCTTTTAGAATCTGTTAATTTTCCACTGGCAGCTCCAAGCGCAAATCCTTTTGGGTGTATTAGCCCTACAAGTGCTAAACATGTTGCCGGATATTTTAAAGATGAACTACAAATTATTTTAGATGGAGGGATTTGTAAAAAAGGTATAGAATCAACCATCATTGGTTTTAATAATAATGAGGTAATCTTGTATCGGCTTGGTTCCATTTCGGTGGAAGAAATAGAAACTGTGGCTGGCAAAGTAAAGATTGTTACTAAAAATGAAACAGAACCAGAAGCTCCCGGAATGCTTTCAAAACATTATGCTCCGGTTACAACTACAATTCTCACCAATGATGTACAAGAACTAATCAAAACATTCTCTGACAAAAAAATCGGATTGCTATTATTTAACCGGGAAATACGGGATAAAAAAATTATTCATCAGGAAGTGCTGTCAAAATCGGGAGATTTAAAAGAAGCAGCAGCAAATTTATATGCTGCTTTACATCGACTGGATAAAAATAATTTAGATATTATTATTGCGGAACGATTTCCTGATACAGGTCTTGGAAGAACTATAAATGACCGATTAGAAAGAGCAACTAAAAGATAGGGCATGAATACACTTATACGCAATGCTTCTGTAGTAAATGAAGGAAAAATATTTGTAGCTGATGTGTTGATTTTAAACGATAGAATTGAAAAAATTGTATCTGAAATTGATATGAAACTAAAAGCTGGTTATCAGGAAATTAATGCCGAAGGGCTGTATTTAATTCCAGGTGTAATTGATGACCAGGTTCATTTCAGGGAACCGGGACTTACTCACAAAGGAGATATTTCATCCGAATCTAAAGCCGCTGTTGCAGGAGGCATTACCTCTTTTATGGATATGCCCAATACCATCCCGAATACGCTTACACTGGAATTGCTGGAAGAAAAATACAGTATCGCTTCGCAAAAATCGCTTGCCAACTATTCTTTTTTTATGGGCATTAATAAAAATAATATAGAAGAAGCATTAAAAACAGATACGGAAAATGTTTGCGGAATTACAGATGACGGACTTTATTTTAATAATGATGAAGGGATTCTGGCTAATTACCCGGACTTCCTTGAAAAACTTTTTTCACGAACAAATACTTTAGTTGCCTTGCATTGTGAAGATGACAATATCATTAAAAGGAATACTGAAATATATTGGAAAAAATATGGTGACAACATACCTTTTAATTGTCACCCTCTGATAAGAAATGAGGAGGCTTGTTTAAGAGCTACTGAAAGAGTATTGTGTATTGCAGGTAAACATAACAATCGTCTCCATCTTCTTCATATCTCAACTTTAGCAGAAGCGAATCTTTTTAATAATAAAATCTCAATCCGGGATAAGCGAATTACAGCAGAAGCATGCGTTCATCATCTCTGGTTTTCTGATAAGGATTATGAAAAAATGGGATCCAAAATAAAATGGAATCCTTCCATTAAAACAGAAGCCGATAAAAATGGACTGCTGCAATCTTTATTAGATAACAAGTTGGATATTATTGCCACAGACCATGCACCACACACAATAGAGGAGAAAGCCGGCAATTATTTTCAGTCCCTCTCCGGATGTCCTTTAGTTCAGCACGCTTTGCCGGTTATGCTTGAACTTTATCATCAAGGGAAAATAAGTATAGAGAAGCTAGTTGAAAAAACAAGTCACCATGTTGCCGAAATTTACCGGATAAAAGAAAGGGGCTATATCAGAGAAGGATATTATGCCGATTTGGTTTTACTTGATATAAATAATCAATGGGAAGTAACTACTCAAAACCTTCTGTATAAATGCAAATGGTCGCCTTTATCAGGACAAATTTTCAAGAGCAGAATCACACACACATTTGTTAACGGAAACTTAGTGTATGAAAATGGAAACATTACAGGTGATATAAAAGGCAAAAGATTAAAATTTGAAAAAATAAGATAAATATGAAAAGAATATTTGTAACAGGTATCGACACTAATGTTGGTAAAACAATTGTTTCGGCTATTCTTACGCAGGCATTAAAGGCAGATTATTGGAAACCTGTGCAGTCGGGTGATTTACAAAATACCGACACTATGAAAGTTAAGAGTTTAGTAAATAATCCTGATACAGTTTACCATCCTGAGATATACAAACTTTCACAACCTTTATCGCCACACGCAGCATCTGAAATTGACAGAGTAACTATTAATTTGGAAGATTTTAATCTTCCGGAAACAGAAAATCATATAATCATTGAAGGTGCCGGAGGCTTGATGGTGCCGCTTAACAACCAATGTTTAATTGCCGATTTGATATCGCATTTGGGCGTTAGCGTTGTTTTAGTTTCAAGAAATTATTTAGGAAGCATCAATCATACATTGCTAACCATTCAGGAATTAAGACGCAGAAATATCCCTGTTCTTGGTATTGTATTTAACGGTGAACATACGCCACAAACAGAAATTTTCATTCAGCAATACTCGCAACTACCTGTGTTGTTTAGGGTTAAAATAGAAAAAACAATAAACAAGCAAACTATCTTGAAATATGCTAATTGTATTAAAATATGAATAATAAATTAACCTGTTGGCGGAATTAAATTTTTAGATGAAGCGTTAAAAGATGTCATGCAGTTGTCTAAGGAAGTGACTAAACCTACTTATTCAACATGCACAACATCAAAACAAATTTCGATAAAATAGTTGAGGTTCTAAAAGATATTTTAGGGGAAGCTGTAAATGAAAAAGGGAACTTTAAAAGGCGTGGAGTAGTGCCAAGATTTTCGGATATAGAAGTAATGGCATTAAGTTTTACTGCGGAATGTTTAAGTATTGATAGTGAGCATTATTTGTTTTCAAAACTTACATCGGAGTATGCAGTTGAATTTGAAAATATCATTGGCAGAAGACAATACAATGACCGCAGAAAGTTTTTATTTGAGAAAACAGAGTAGACGCGAAAGTTAATGGCAGCAAGGCCTAATAAACAAGCTGATGTGTTTGCTATAGATTCAATGCCATTAGAAATTTGCAAACTTAGTAGAGAACAAAGAAATAAAATGGGTAAGGAATCAGTCCATCATTCGCCAGATAAAGGTTACTGTGCATCGCAGAAAAAATATTTTTACGGATACAAATAATTTTAATTTACTCACGTCAGTATTATTTCCAATGGTGTTCGTGAATACTTCGTATTTCAAAATTTTTTGTGTGTGGGGTGTATTCTGCAAAAAGTATCCCGACAAAAAATGGATACCTCTCTTTTTTTAATGGGAGCGAATAAAAGCCGTAAGGTAATTTTCAACAGCTCTTCTAACCGCAGTGGCACTGCTTACATGGTTATTTACCAATACTGAAAATACAATGGGTTTACCGGATGCCGTAGTTACATAACCGCTAATAGCTACATGGTTGCTGAGAGTACCTGTTTTGGCAAATAAATTACCGGAAAATGGTTGGTAATACCCACTTAACGTACCCGCATTGGCGGCGGGTAAAATGGCAGTAATGCGTGGCATACCAAAACTGTTTTTCATTTTCAATAAAACAGCAATCAAATCGGCGGGAGTAATTAAATTATAGCGACTTAATCCGCTGCCATCCACCCATTTGGGTTTTTGGGGTAAGGCAGCAAAATCAGTTTCCAATAACCTGTTAATGATTTTTCTGTCATTCATTTCGCTCAGCAATTCATTGCTCACCATTAATAAACTCTGTTCCGCAAAAAAATTATCGCTTCTGTGCATCATTATTTTCAGCAGTGAATCGGTGGGTTGGGAATAGATGCGTTGCACATCGGGCAGGCGGTTCAGTGTAAAATTACTTTCGGTTACCGGCACATGCAGGGTATCGGTTAACAACTGTGCCAATAAACCGGTTTGAGCCGTAAAAAAAGGCACTTGTACACTGTGCATTTCTCTTCCCGAAGGAATCATTTCAAAGTGATTACTACCCAGGTTTCTTTTAATAGCATAGAAACGAGAACGGATATGATTGGGATTACTGACCTTATCTTGAAAATAAGCAGGTTCTACTTTTCCATAGGTAAACGTAGCCACATTGCCATAAACAGGCATGGCTGAGCGTTCGGCCATATAATCTTCTGAATAATCATCCCATGCCCATCCGGCACCTAAAGCATTGTCTTTCCAATTAGTGGTGGTTATCAAAATATTTTTTTGTTGCTTTAGAAACTGATATACCGGCTGGTTAGCAAAATCAGAAATTAAGAAAGTAGGATCGCCATTGGGTTCTACCTCAATGGTATCATTTCCTTTGTCCACATAACGTAAAGCTGTTAAGCTATCCCCTAAATATTGCATGGCCGCATAACAGGTTAATAATTTCATGTTACTGGCGGGTATAAAATATTTATCAGACTGATATTGAAACAGGTAATTACTGCTATCTGCATCTGCTACACAAATACCCACCTGTGCACCTTTAATGGCAGGGTTCTCTAACAGACTGTCTAATGCATCTGCTTTTTTTGCTACTGTTATATTGTTGATAACAGTAGCAGCATTTGGCGGTGCAGCCTGTATTTTTTTATGTGTGATACAGGAAGTAAAACAAATTACTGCAATAGCAACCGCAAGATAAGATTGAAGCTTTTGGAGCAGTGCATCCATCATTTTCATAATCAAATTTTATAAGCGTTCAGCATAACGTAACCAACGTTCGGGTATTTCATCGGTGCAGGCAATGATATAATCCATTTTACTGCAGGGAATAAATTTACCATCAAAAGTTTGCATCCACCATCTGCCTGTTTTTTTGCTTTGCATGAAAACAGTATCAAATTCTGCAAATGCCAAATGAAAAGAATTAAAATGTTCCTTTTCTTCGAAACGAGCTTCCTGTTTGCTTTTCAGCATACCATCCATCATATACCACAACATGTGTGCAATTTGTTTGGCAGTGAGGTTATGTACATCGTTATCAGCATTATATCCAAAAATACCCATGGCCTGTACGGTATGGCTCATACCGGCAAACTGCATTAATTTACAAGCCTCTTCGCCGGTAAATCCGTTTGGTGTTAAGCGGTTGGCCGGTGCATGTGCATGCTGAATGGCCGAAATATCAAAGCTGAATAAATGCGCATTGCGAATAGAGGGTTCTACTTCTTCCATATTTTCTTTTACCTTGCCCACCCGTACACAATCGAATCTTAATTTATCGATGGTTTGCAACATATTGGGATGCGTTAAATAACTCTGGAACCCGATATGATTGTAGTGTCTTAAATAATTGGGCTCTGAAGTTAACATTTGTATTAAAAAATGATCAGCAGGTGCAGGGCTATCCATATTTAAATCAATCACCGAATCAACACAAACTGCTTCTATAATTTTTTGTGCATCAGCAAAAGCCTGGTACAAAGCCAGTGTTTGATCGTGTGAACCGCCAATTACCATTACTCTTTTTCCTTTAGCCATTAACTCAAGCACTACTGTTTTTAATGCTGCATACGAATCGGATAGAGTAGCGCCTCGTTTTACATTACCGAGGTCGGCAATTTTTATTTCTTTGTGCCAGTAAAACAATTGATAAAATGCTTCGCGAATAGCATCGGTACCTGATGTATGGCTATGAATACCGGCACCACGCATATCATTACAACCCACCAATACCACATCGGCTTCTTCAATATTGGGAAAAGGTGCATCGGCTATATGCATATCAATTTGCCCCCCTATATGCGACTCCAGATACATTTGTTCATTGGCTATTGCATCAATAGGCAGCGGTTCTAAAAATTCAACCGTACTTTCAAAATTCATTCTAAACTATTTTCAACAAACATACATCATTGCGCAATATGTTTTAACCGCATATTAACCAGATTTTACTGAAAGCATGGCTGTAAGGCTTTATTTTTGTTTAGTACCTATGGTTCATTTGTTAAAATATTATTTACTCGTTGGTTTATTGACACTGCCCGGTGTTTCTGTATTTGCACAAAGCAACTTTCAAATTAATACCACCTATACCACAATCGGATTAAAAGAAACACTGCAGGTAAGCTATACTTATGCCGGTTTAGCAGAAATGCAAAATTGGGAAGCACCTGATTTTAAAAATTGGAATATTATTTCGGGGCCCGACTTTCAAACCCAACAGGTATATGCCAACGGAAAGTATCATGCAGAAAGTAATTTTGTATACTTACTACAACCTAAAAAAACCGGTAAATTGGTTGTACCTGCAGCCGGTTTACAGATCAACAACACTACTTTACATTGCAAGCCGCTTGCCATTACGGTACAACAGCAAATACCTGCCGATCATTCGCCACAAGCCGGTGTGCAAATGCCGGGAG
The DNA here is from genome assembly GCF_019249625.1 of Hydrotalea lipotrueae. NCBI lineage: Bacteria > Pseudomonadati > Bacteroidota > Chitinophagia > Chitinophagales > Chitinophagaceae > Hydrotalea > Hydrotalea lipotrueae. Next base: position 22,773 of record NZ_JAESDL010000030.1, read on the forward strand.
GTTTTTTTGAACCCGATGAAGAAGAGGAAACTACCGGTATAGAACGCAATGCCATTTTATTTCCGGGTGAAGATGCAGCGCAAAAAACGAAAGAGAATATTTTTGTTCGGGTAGAAGCCAGTAAAAGCAAATGTGTAGTAGGCGAGCCTATTTTGGTAACCTATACCCTTTATTCCCGGCTACGAACTTCGGCCAAACTCATTCAGCAACCGGCATTTAATGGATGTACGGTGTATGAAATGACCACTCAGGATTTACACTCTGAAAAAAAACAATGGAATGGGAAAATGTACAACACTTTCATAATAAGGAAAGTGCAACTGATACCATTAACCACGGGTACCATTACACTCAATGCAGCCACCGTTCAAAATACAGTAACATTTTATACGTTAAAAAACAACGCCGTTAATGGATCTGTTGACTACAGCGGTTTATGCAGTAATGCACCAATGCAACTAACAGTAATGGCATTGCCCTTGCGTAACAAACCCGAGCATTTTACAGGTGCTATTGGCCATTTTACCATGAATGCCCGTGTGGAAAAAAAGACTGACACGGCGGGTGATGTAAATAGATTAGTGATTGAAATAAAGGGAAATGGCAATTTCTCATCGGTTACAGATCCTGCCATTATTTGGCCTAAAAATATTGCCCATTACTCAATTGCAGAGGAAAGTGAAGTGAATAAATTAGTATATCCTGCTGAGGGTACTAAAACCTTTACCATACCTTTTACCTGTAAACAACAAGGCAATGCCGTTATACCCGCTATTACATACAACTTTTATAATACAGAAACAGGTGATTATCAAACCATTCAAACAGACAGTATTCCCATTCAGGTGGGGCCTGCTTTAAAAAATTTCATCAATCCTGATTTGTATACCCAAGGTAATACCAATCCAACATATATATGGATTATTCCCGGCATTGGACTGATTGTAGCCATTGGGTGGTGGATTGTATATGGCAGGCAAAAGAAAGCCGCAGCCAAACAAGAGCCTGGCCTGGCATCAGCAACACAAATCAATAAAACTACAGCACAAGAAACCGGTATAACAGCAAATACACAGGAGTCGCCAATTGTTCAACCGATTGAAACCAATCATATTTACGAATTACTAACCATACCAGACGATATATCCTTTTTTAAAGCAGTGAAAGCTATGGCATTGGTAGAAGAAGAGCGGGAAACAGATAGCAGCAGAAAAGAGGCATTACAGGAATTAATAGCGGCATGTAACCGGGCATTGTATGCGAAGGTGGCTAATACCAACAGATATGACATTGCAGAGCAGCTAAAAATTTTATTTATTCCTCCGGCGTAAACTTATAACCGGAGCCTCTTACTGAATGAAAGTATTTAGGATTTTTACTATCCTGCTCAAAATATTTCCGGAAGTTTAGTATAAAATTATCAATGGTTCTGGTAGTGGGGTACACATTGTAACCCCAAACCACCTGTAAAATTTTTTCACGGGATACCACTTCCCCTTTGTTTTCAATCAGTAATTTCAACAGCATGGCTTCTTTTTTGCTCAAATCTACTTTTGTGCCATTCCAGGTAATGGCTTCCTGCGCTTTAAAATCAATTTTGTTATTTCCAAAATCATATTGCTCGCCAATGGTTTCTTTTACCTGCAATTTTTTATTCTTTTCAATCAGTTTTTCTATTCGTATTAACAGCTCTTCTAAATTAAAGGGTTTGGTTAAATAATCGTCGGCCCCTTTTTTTAAACCCAGCACCCGGTCGGCTCCTGTATTTTTTGCACTTAACATTAAAATAGGCACTTCGTTATTATTTACCCGAACGGTTTCTGCTATGCTAATGCCATCTACTTCGGGCATCATTACATCTAATATAATTAAATCAAAATACTCATTAGCAATAGCTTTTAGCGCCTCACTTCCGTTATAGGCAGAAGTAACGGTATAGCCTTCTAACTCTAAATTCAGTTTTAAAGCTTCGTGTAAGTTTTCTTCATCATCTGCCAATAAAATACTTGCTTTTCCTGCCATTTCTTCTATATTGATTTGTTATAAACTTTCAACAACAACAATTACGCTTCCAACAAAGGAAATGTTACTTTAAAAATACTGCCATTGGGCAAATTATCCAATACCTGTATGGTAGCGTGGTGTTGTTGTGCAATTTTTTTACACAAGTACAGACCTAACCCGGTACCCTTTGTGCTCCGCACATTTTCATTACCCGTTCTGTAAAATTTTCGGAATATTTTTTTCTTTTCTTCTTCTGCAACACCGGCACCTTCATCTATTATTTCCAATACAACATATTGTGCATGCGCAGATAATTGTAATAAAACAGGTGCTGATTTAGGCGAATACTTCAGCGCATTTTCAATTAAATTATTGATGAGCATTTGTAACAATAACGGTTCACCCATTACGTAGCAATTCTCCTGAATGTGCGCCTGAATAGTGCGACCGGGGAAACGATTGATGGCTTCTTTTACACAAGTATCCGCCAGTGCTGCCATATTCAGCTTTTGATGACTGACTGTGTAAGCCCCGCCTTCTAACTGTGCCATAAATAAAATATTGTTGCAAAGTGTATTTAAACGATTGGTTTCCTGCAGGGTATTGCTCAATAATTTTTCCTGAACAGCGGGTTCCAATTTTCTTTTTTGTAAAGTTTCTAAATTAAGTTGTGCAACGGCAATAGGGGTTTTTAATTCATGCGTAACAGCCATCATAAAATTTTGCTGTTGCTGCGATAGTTTAATCTGGCGGCGTGTGGCGCGGTAAACAAATGCAGCGCCAATCATAATCACCGCTAAAAAGGTAAGCCCCTCTCCTATATATTGTGCGGTTTTGCGTTGTTTTTCCTGTAAAATATTGGCTACATGGTTTAAATAATTGGTATCTGAAGTTTGAATTTCCTGAAGTTTTAGCGAGGTCATTGCATCATTTTGATGATTAAGCGCAATAAACCACCAAAGCAAAGCAGATAAAATATAGAGCAGTAATACCCAATACACGGTACTTACTATAATTAATCTGTGCTTAAAGGTTAGCTTCATGGTGTAAATTTTTCTATCCTGATTCCTGCATTCAACACATGTTGCAGCGGATCTTCCCGCATTAACTGTTGCAGGGTAAATGTATATTGTCCCTTTTTTAATTTAGCAGGTAACGCATTAAAAGCCACACGATGGTCTACAATATCATCCAGTGCTGTACCTAACCAACCCATATTGTTGGCAAGGGTAAATTCTCTGTTGAAGCTATAGGTTGAATCGGGATCATGAACAGTAATATGCAGCCAAATGTTTTTGTAGCGATAGCCATCTTCATGCCTGAACACTACATACAAATTATAGAAGGCATTGGTATCGGTAATATTAAAATGAAAAGAAGGGGTATCGGTACTGCTCCAGGTATGACTTGGAAAAGGAATTGATTTTTCAAATACATTCAGAGTAGTACATGCGGTCATTATCAATACTACCATAACAATAAAGAAGTAGCGATGCTTCATAGGTTGAGGTATATTTTGATGAGAAACAGCCGGCAGCTATTTCTACTTAAATTGAGTTGTATTTAAAAATAACGTTACTTGTTATAAAACGTTCAATACTTGTTCCTTCGCTTTTTCCAATTCATCTTTCATTAATACCACACATTTTTGAATGGCAGCATCATTGGCCTTTGAACCGGTGGTATTGATTTCCCTGCCAAACTCCTGCAATATAAAAGAGAGTTTTTTGCCTTTGCTGCTTTCGTTGGCTTCAATAATAGAACGGAAATAGTTACAATGATTTTGCAACCTAACCTGTTCTTCACTGATATCAATTTTTTCAATATAGTAAATGAGTTCCTGTTCTAACCGGTTTGCATCATAATTATCTTTTCCTACCCATTCTTCCAACAATTTTACAATATTCTCCCTTATTTTTTCGCGACGTAAAGGTTCTAAAGCTGCAATTTGTTTTTGCTGTGCTTCAATATTCTGCAGGCGCAGCAATAAATCTTTTTCAATAGACTTACCTTCCTGTAAACGATGTTGTTTTAATTGTTGCAGGGCGGTGTCCAATATTTTTTTAAAGCTTACCCATTCCTCGTCAGTCATTACTTCGGTAGTATTCACCACCACTTCGGGTAATCTTAAAACAGCCGCCAGCAGGTGATCGGCCTCTGCATTCAGTTCATGTGCTATTTGCACAACTGAGGTATAGTAAGCTTTTAACAAATCGGTATTAATGGTTACGGGTTTTGCACCGCCATTTTGTTTTAGATTGATGATACATTCTATACTTCCTCTTTCCAGCGATTCGCTTAACATACTGCGAATATCGAACTCAAAAGGTTTTAGCATGGCAGGCATCTGCAATCGCAAATCGAATTGTTTGCCGTTCAGGGAGCGGAGTTCTACAATAAATGTTTTATCACCAATACTTTGTTCTGTTCTTCCATAACCGGTCATTGAATATAACATAATACCTTTTTAGTGTTTGCAAAGTAAGCAATGTTTAATTGTAATGTATCAATGACTGATGAATTGTTTACCTGATACCGGTAAAAACAGTAGCCAAGCACAGGCATAAAAAAGCCGGGCAGTAGTGTACCCGGCTTAAAAAAAAGAATAAGAAAAAATTATTGAATGGTGTAAGTATAATAACCCGCACCGGTTAAGTACAAAATAATTTTATGTGTACCTGCAGTAAGGTTAATGTTATCGCCACCAGGGTCTAAACTACCATCGGCACCGGTATCGCCATAATTTAAGCCCCAATCGTGATTGGCGCGGAACTTAAACTGATCGCCTGCAGTTGCAGTAATGGTACCTGACCAGGTATTGGATCCTGCATCATACGTTAAATTAATATCATTGCTCCAGCCACTGGCACTAAAACTACCAATTACACTCCAAGTAGTTGCTGTAGCTGACCAGGTATTGTTATTAGTATTGGCTACAATATGGTAGTAACCGCCGGCCGGAACACTAAGGTTACCTCCGCTCGGACTTAAGGTGCCTCCGCCACCATCGCCCAATACATTATTCCAATTGGGTGCGGTTGTGAATTTAAACTGATAGGAACCTCCGGAAGGAATGTTGATGTAACCATCGTAATTACCATCGTTTTTAGGAGAACCGAGGTTAGGCGCTGTAGCCGGATTCCAGCCCTGATAATCGCCGGGAACCCATAGCAAACCAAATTTCTGTGCAGATACTACAGTAAAAGTGCCATGCTGAAAATCGACCGTAATGGTATAAATACCGGTATTGGCCGGGCCGGGAATATTATCGCTTAGGTTGGCACCAAAACTACCACCGGCGCTTAATCCGGGAACAGTTTTATCGGCTACGGAATATTTATTGCTCCAGTCGCCATTTACAGGCAACAAAAGGTATTCAGCGCCACCATTCAGATAAAAATTACCCTGATAGGTTACAGAATCGAGCATTTTGAATTGTTGTGCAGGTAATGGTACCGGATTGCTCCATGCCCCTGCTGTGGCACTGCCTACTAAAAAAAGTGTTTTAGAAGCAGGTGGCGTTACTTTGGGTGGAACTTTATATGTTGTAAAGTTAATCGTAACTACATTTGATTTCAGTTGCTCATTGTTATTGGCATAAGAGGAAGTAATTCTAAAATCAATGGGGTATTTGGTGTTGTAAGCAAAGCCAAAGCCCAGCAAAATATTATTCAAATCTTTTGCTGTAAAAGAATAGCTGCGGGTAACATTCACCACACGGGTAACTTCTTTGGCAAAATTTCTGCCGGAAGAGTCGATTTCAACAATAAACTTCACATTAGAAGTATCAACGGAATAATTGGGATTTGTCCAGTTCAGTGTAAGCACTACTTTATCGGAATCGGCCATGGCAGGCGCAATACTAGTAGCTGATGCACTTAATGTTACCACAGTGCCAGGCTTATAAGTAGGCAAGCTTCCCACCTTATCGCAGGCAGTAAAAATTACTGCAAGAAGTAAAGCAAGAAAGCTGAGTTTAAAAATTGGTTTCATATATTTATTTTTTCTTATTATCAATTGTTGTTTAGTAAACCTGTTCAGTAAGTTGAACGTATGTTATTGTTTAACAACTGTATATTTCCCTTTTTGAAAATCAACGGTAATGGTATACGTACCCGGAGCAGTGGGGCCGGGAAAATTATCACTTAAATCATAACCAAAACCACCACCGGTTTCTGTTGGACTTAATGATGCTTTTGTGGCATATTTATGCGACCAGTCACCATTTACCGGTATAAACAAATATTGATTAGCAGATGTAGTATTATCACCTCCACTCATTTGCACCGTAATAGTATATAATGTTGGTGTTACTTGTTTAAACTGCAACTGCGGTGTTGGTACCGGATTGCCCCAAGAATTTAATTTAGGATCGCCACCAATTAAAAATAATTTTCCTGATGCTGGTGGTGCTACTTTAGGAGGAATGGCATAGGGTGTAGCAGTAAATTTCAAAACATTTGAGAGCAAGTTGGTTGCTTTTACTGAGTTGATGGAAGCGGTTACTCTTATTTCAATATTGTGCTGTACGCCAGGGGCAAGTCCCAACTGGTTCAACAAATAATCGTTAAACTGGCTTTGTGTAAATGTGATGCTTAAATCGGTACTAACGGATACTGCTTGACGATTAGGATTGGTAAAATTAGAACCTGTGGTATCTATTTCAATTAAGTAAGATACATTTTGTGAACTAATGCCCGATGTGAACATGTAGTTTGGATTGGTCCAATTTAAGGTAAATGCAGTATTGCCTGCAGTAGCATAACTTAACGGAATGTTACCTGTTACCGATGCAGTTAACACCGGAGCAGTGCCACCCTGAAAGGTATCGATGGCATCATCTTTTTTACAAGATGCAAACAATGCCATGGCTACACCGAAGATGAGGAGTTTGGCAAGTAATGTTTTCATTTGTGTATATTTTAAAATGTTTATTTATAAAGAATCTGCTGTTTTATTTTCAATATTCGCTGTATAAATTTCTTTATTTTAATACAGCTGCCAACATTTTGTGGAAGGCCGGCAGCCTGAAAATTAATAGCCCGGATTTTGCGTTAAGTTGGTATTAGAAGATACATCTGATGAAGGCAATGGATACAGGTTTCTGTAATCGCCTACAGATGTTCCGGTAGGCACGCCACCTTTCCAAGGCCATAAATAGGCTGATGTTGTGAACTTGCCATAGCGAATTAAATCGGTTCTTCTAAATCCTTCCCAATACAATTCACGAGAACGTTCTGCTAAAATAAAATCGAGTGTTAAATCAGCTGTTCCAATATTTCCTGCAGTGCTGCCACCATAAGCACGGGTGCGCAATTGATTGATATAGGTTAATGCCTGTGAAACGCTGCCACCTGTACCCCCACGTAAAACCGCTTCTGCATAAATTAAATACATTTCAGGCAGGCGGAATAAGGGAATATCAACATCGGCAAATGTGGGATTAGAGCCATTATTGCCCGATGTTAATACATTAGGTGTGGTAGGCCTTGTTTTATTGATGAATTTTTGAACGGCATATCCATCGGTAAAAGTGGTGAGTGAATTGATTTCCAGATTTTGTCCGCTGGTATAAAATTCAGCACGTTGGTCGGCATTGCCGTTGGGGTCAGGAAATAAATTCACTAAACTTTTAGTGGTTCGCATACCGGCCCAGGCCGCATCCAATCCATAATCGCCGGCATTCATGCTGCCGCCTAATGAACCGTGGCAGAGGAATGTTGAACCGCCATAATTTTGTGTTTTTAAACCATCATAGTTAATGGTAAAAATAAATTCATTGGTATTTAAGTTATTATCTGCACGCATTAACCACCGATAATCGGGCATTAAACTATAGCCTTCATTAATTACTTTAGAAGCATAGGTAATTGCATCAGTATATCGAGCAGTTCCGGTATACACCTGTGCATTCAAATAAATACGTGCTAATAAAGCTTCTGCTGCAGCTTTATCGGCCCTGCCATACTGGTTAGCTTTTGGTGCCGGCAAGCTGGAATCACAGGCTTTCAATTCAGATTCAACATAGTTGAATAAGTCGGCACGTTTAATTTGTTTGGGCAGGAATGAACCAATGGCATCCTTCTCCGTTGCAAATGGTGGATTACCAAATAAATCCATGAGCACACTGTATTGATAAGCTCTTAAAAAACGTGCCTCTGTTCTAAAGCTGCGAATATTATCTGCATTGGTTCCGGTAATGCCCCTGGCCGCCAGATTAGCATCAGAAGCCTGATTGATAAAATTGTTACAGAGTGTTATTTGATAAAAGGAACGATAATACAAACCTTGCAACATGGGGTTATTGGCAGTCCAGTTCATTAAATGAAAATCTTGTAAACCCGGATCGCCCCAGGCCACAACGGCTTCATCAGTACTTAACTCCTGTGCATTCCAATACAGACGAAAGAAATCGGAAGTACCTTCATCAATTCCCTGAATATCGCCACTACCGGCCGGACCCTGATTTCCGGTTAATGCAAAACTGCCATATACTTTTGCAGCCGCTTCTATATACCCCTGCGCTGTACTAAACACCTGATTGGCGGTTATACCATTGGTGGGGGTTAGATCTAACTTCTTGGTGCAGGATATCATTACTCCTGCTGCCAGTGTAGCCACCATTGTTATTTTAAGCAAATTATTTTTCATATCTTATTTTTTATAATTGTAGCAAATGGAATTTTGATTAAAAATCTAAATTCAGGTTCAATACAAATGTTCTTGGCCTGATATAGAAATTGTTGTCTATACCGCCGCTAATTTCAGGATCGGTGCCTTTGTAATCGGTAATCACAAACACATTCTGAACACTGGCGCCTAAACGCAAGCCCACTGTATTTTTAAACACTTTCCCGAAATTGTAGCCTATGAAAATATTATCCATTCTTAAGAATGAGGCATTCTGTACATAATAATCAGACAAGTAATAGTTGGTGCCATTGCCAGTAAAGTTGGTATTTAATACATCAGATGAACCATTACTCAAATAACCTAAAGGATTCAAAATATTCTTCATGGTACCGGTGCTGGATGCTACGTTGTTGTATAAGTAGTTACCCAGGTTGGCTCGCATAGAAAAACCACCATTCCATTTTTTGTAATTTAAATTAGTATTAAACCCTAAGAATACACGAGGATCGGCATATTTATAACGGTATAAATCGCTGGCGGTAATAATACCATCTCTGTTTAAATCGGCAAATAAATTTTCAATGGGTTTGCCTGATTTATCATAAATCTGTTTATACACATAAAATGAACCACGCGGATAACCAACTGAGTTAATTAAGATGGTATTTCCGGTTCCGCCTGAAATACCACCGTATAAGTTACCCGGATAATTGGGATCATTAGAAATGGTTAATTTGGTAATTTTATTGGTATTGTAAGTAATATTAAAACCTACATTCCACTCTAAATCTTTGGTACGAACCGGTGTGGCATTAATGGTAAATTCCAAACCTTTGTTTTCCATATCGCCCACATTAGCCACAATTTGGTTAGAGAAATTGGTACCTGCAGGTTGGTTAATCAGGTTTAACAAGTTGGTTGTTTTTCTATAATAATACTCAATGCTACCGGTAATACGATTGTTGAGAAAGCCATAATCTAAAGCAATATTACTAGTGGCGGTTTGCTCCCATTTACGATTGGCATAATAACCACCGGGGCGGAACATTTGGTAATACGTTCCCCCAAAATCGTATTGCGCGGTTGCATTACTTAAACCATAATAAGAAATATAATCGTAGTTACCAATACCATCCTGCTGGCCTGTGATACCATAGCTGGCTCGTAATTTTAAATCAGACAATGCATTTACATTTTTCAGAAAATTTTCCTGATTAATTTTCCACGCAACGGCTACAGATGGGAAATTACCCCAACGGTTATTGGGACTAAAGCGAGAAGAACCATCGCGACGGAAAGTAGCTGTTAATAAATATTTATCGGCATAAGTATAATTCAAACGGCCGAAATAGGAAAGGATGGTATTCTCGGGTTTATCGAACGGATAAGTAGGATCTGAATTAGGTGCTTTTACGCCGTTAGCAGAATAATCGGCATAATAATAATTGGTAGTTAAATAATCGTTGTATTCATAACCACCCATTACGTCAATGCGGCTACGTATTGATTTTAAATCTTTTACATAATTCAAATAAAACTGTAAAAAGGTATTGGAATTGGTTTGTTTGTAGTGGTCATTCACACCACTATGGTAATTACCATTGCCATCTACAAAGCGTTTGTAGCTGGCGGCAGCACTATCGGGTACATAAATGGTTCCTTCACCCTGAGAAATATCATAACTCAAATTCAATTTAGCATGTAAGTCGGGCAGGAAGTGTACTTTATAATCGAACTGAGCACTACCAATACTTCTTTGCACGGTGCTTTTATCTTCCCGCATCATTAACAAGCCCAATGGGTTACGAGGCGCAAGGCCTTTTAATCCGCTGATGGAAGTAGGATCTAACCACTCCCAATATCCGCCAAAACGATTGCTGCCGGAGTATACCGGTTGTGTTGGATCGAAATTAACAGCAGCACCAATAGCACCCTGGTTCGCAAAACGGCTTTGGCTGTAAGTACCTAATACACTTAATTGAATATTTAAATGATTATCAAACAAATGCGGATTTAAGTTTATACTTAAAGATGTTCTTTTTAAGTTATCGGTTTTCAAAATACCATCCTGATTTAAAAAGCCCGCTGAAATTCTGTAGGGCATATTTTTCAAAGAGCCCGACATACTTAGCTCATTATTTTGGCCCAAAGCAGTATGGTATATTTCTTTTTGCCAATCAGTATTGGCATTACCCATTAATGCTTTTTGTGTAGCATTACCATTGGCATTTACGTATGCACGAAACTGCGTAGGAGTTAATACCGGCACTTCTTTAGTGGGCGTATATACCGATAGTTGTGATGTAAAGCTGAATTTAGGTTTACCTTTTGAGCCGGTTTTGGTAGTAATAATGATAACACCATTTGAACCACGGGCCCCATAAATAGCGGTAGCAGAGGCATCTTTCAGCACAGTAAAACTGGCAATATCATCGGGATTAATTAGTCAACCCTCAAAAAGTAATTTTCAATGTTCGATTAAAAATATTGTTGCAATAAAAATTTAAAAGTTGC
>NZ_JAESDL010000031.1:0-28308 GCF_019249625.1 Hydrotalea lipotrueae
CAACCTTTTTTATCCGCATTTGTTCATAAACTATTGATCCCATTGTGTTCTATTCGTTTTTGAGGAACGACTAAATATTCAAGTATGAAATATTTATGAACATTATCATTTTATACATCAGGCCGACGATTTTGGAATTGATTCGTTGAGCAGATAATGAATTGAATAGCAGTATATGCACCAAAAAAGCTATCATTCTTTAACTAAAGCATACAAAAAAGCCTTCATTTATTATTGAAGGCTTTGTATATTTTAAACAATAGGATTGATTAACCATTTTTGCGTTGCAATACTTTTTCAACCGCAGCAAAAATATGCGGGGCATCTAACCCATATTTCTGCAATAATTCCATGGGTGTACCACTTTCGCCAAAAGTATCTTTGGTGCCTACATATTCAATAGGAATAGGTAAATGTTTGGCAGCCACCTGTGCAATAGAATCGCCCAGGCCGCCAATAATATTGTGCTCTTCTACTGTTACGGCACATTTTGTTTTGGTAATAGATTGCAAGACTGCCGCTTCATCCAAAGGTTTAATAGTATGTATATTTATCAATTCAACACATATCCCTTTTTCTTCCAGCATTCGGCCTGCTTCAATAGCTTTCCAAACCATATGGCCACAAGCAAAAATAGAAACATCGGCACCTTCACTTAATACCTGTGCTTTACCAATCACAAAATCACTGCCATCTGCTTTGGTAAAATTGGGCCATTTGGGGCGGCCGAATCTTAAATAAACCGGCCCCTCATAATCTGCAATGGCTTTGGTTGCGGCCTTTGTCTGATTAAAATCGCAGGGTACAATCACCGTCATACCCGGCAACATTTTCATTAACCCAATATCTTCTAATATTTGGTGTGTGGCACCATCTTCACCCAGTGTTAAACCGGCATGTGATGCGCAAATTTTCACATTTTTATTACTGTAGGCTACACTCTGTCTAATCTGATCATATACCCTTCCGGTACTGAAATTGGCAAAAGTAGTAGTGTAAGGAATTTTACCGCCAATGGTTAATCCGGCTGCAATACCAATCATATTAGCTTCGGCTATACCACATTGCACAAATCGTTCCGGAAACTCTTTGATGAAAGGAGCAATTTTCATTGAGCCGGCCAAATCTGCAGTCAATACTACAATTTTATTATTGGCTTTACCTGCTTCGTAAATGCCTTCGCCAAAACCTGCTCTTGTTTCCTTTTCATTCTGTAACTGGATGTCTTTCAATTTCATCGATAAATTGTTTTACTTTATAAGCTGTAGAAAAACTCCAACAATAGCAATTTCTCTTTTAGCTTATGCTTATTTTAAAGTGGTTTGCAAGGTAAGGCAAATATGGCAAGGTGTAAAATGAAAAAATTAAGGATAATTCCGGCATGCAAATGTTATTTAAGTAGCATCAGCTAAAGAAATATCTTTTACATTGCCTGTTCTTTTCAATACACCCCAATGCTGTAATTCGCCCTTTAATGCCCGCCTGAATGAACGAAATAAAATGATGAGCATTAACCAACGATAAATAAGGCGTTGCGGAATAATCCAAAATAACTTTAACATATTTCCCTTTTCAAAAGCAAAAGCAAGCACTGCAATTAGTGCATCTACCACCAAAAAAATCAGGTAATACACAGCAATTTTGCTTCTGTTTTCTGTAAACAGGCCCAGCAACATAAACAAATCGCCCAGCGGTGAAAACAGGGGTATAATGTATTTAAATATCAGAATATCGGGTAATGCTATCCAGCCCAAACCTTTGTACCGGTTATTGAACAAGGCATCTTTGTGCTTCCAGAAAGTTTGCATCACACCGAATGTCCAACGGAAACGTTGTTTAAAAAACTCTTTCAATGTTTCGGGTGCTTCGGTTAAAGCAATGGCTTGGGCTTCATTGTCAATTACATAACCTGCTTTTAAAATACGGATGGTTAAATCGCAATCTTCAGCAAGGGTATCAGTTGTAAATCCACCTGCTTCATCAATGGCTTTTTTTCTGAATGCTCCGATGGCACCCGGCACAACGGTAATTGCGTTTGCGTAGGCAAAACCACGCCTGTCAAAATTCTGGCTGGTAATGTATTCAATGCTTTGCCATTTGGTTAACAAATTAATTGTGTTGCCCACTTTTACAGAACCGGCTACAGCGCCAACAGCAGGATTGGTAAAATGTTGCATTAATTTTTCAACTGCATCGGGCAACAATTTGGTATCTGCATCAATACAAACCACATACCTGGCATCAGATTGCGCTATGCCAAAATTCAGTGCAGAAGCTTTGCCGCCATTGGGCTTGGTAAATATTTTTACTTTTTTGTTTTGTTGAAAAGCAGCCACTACTTTTTCATAGGTGGCATCTTTACTGCCATCATCTACAAAAACAATATCAAAATCAGGATAAGTACATTTTAATAAATTTTGCAGCGAACTAACTGCATTTACTTCTTCATTATAAGCCGGTACAATAATAGATACTTTAGGGAAACTTGTAAATGTGCCCAGTGGTATTTTTTCTTTTCGCCTTTCAAGTATGGTAAGTATGGCCAAAGACAGTAAACGAATAGCACCCAGCACCATAAAGGTGAGGAATAACACGTACAATATCTGCCCAACTATAAAACCTGTTTCGGCCAGGAAATAATTAAATTGTATTAACCGATAGCCGCTTCCTTTGGGTACACGGGGCATTAAATCGGCATGTGTTTTATGCAATAAATCGGCAATGGTAGTAAAGGTATATCCCTTACTTTGAAAGTAGCGGATAATCATACCCGTTGCTTTTACGGTAGCCCTTCTATCGCCACCGGCATCATGCAATAATATGATGTTAGAACTGTCGCCATTGGCCAGGTGCTGATTGTAAATAGAAACCACTCTGTTAAAAATGGTATCGGCATTAAAATGGGGTATTTCGCCCTGTTCCCAGTCTTCCGGATCTACACTTTCCCCGACGGTAATATAGTTTCTAGTTCGGCTTAAAGCCACCGGTACCATTTCTTCATATTTTTCCGGATCGCTGTCGGCATTATAAGGTGCCCGAAACAAAATAGTACTATGCCCCGTAATACACTCTAACAAAAGCCGGGTAGCATCCATTTCAAGATAAGCTCTTTTTTTGCTTACCTCGGCCATATTGGGATGGGTGAAAGTATGGTTACCAATTTCGTGGCCTTCTCTGAATACTCTTTTTACCAATGGAATATTATTTTCAGCATTGATGCCAATCATAAAGAATGCAGCAGGTATATGGTAATAAGCCAGTGTATCTAAAATTTCAGGTGTATATTTTGCATCGGGACCATCATCATACGTTAATACCAATTTTTTATCAGATGACTGTCCGTATTTTTTTACTACATAAGTTGAAGGGAGTTTGTCATACTGTTCTTCGCTGATGAGCATTGCCGAAGAATCAATTTCGGGTGTAATATGCCCATCCGTTGGTGTGGAAAGCATATCCAATATTTCGCCCTGCCCAATAAAATCCGGCGTAGCCATTGAGGGAACATCTGTCAATGCTTTAAAATCGAAATTATGCAGCGCAGCCTTATTCATGGGCTTATTATAAAATTCCCAAACCCGGCTGTCTTCACTACCAAGACGCCAGAGCGCAGTTCCGGCCAGTCCATATTCCGTAGCAAAACGAAGGGAATTAAAATTGGTAGCTGCATCTGTAAAATACACTTCATGAATTACATTTTTATCATCATAATAACTGTAATTCAAATTATAGGTATCGTTGTTGTAATCAATGGTAGCATCACTTTCTCTTGCAGTGGCCAACGCTTCCTGATAGGTAACGGGGATGGTTTTGCCTTTTTTAGTCCAGTCGTAACCAAATGCAGCAAGGTTTAAAACTATTTTAGAAGGATCTACTTTTTTTGCCAAATCATCTACCGCAGATTCTATCCATTTTTGAGAACAGATAGGACCGGGTTTCGTACCATCATTAAACTCATCATAGGCCATTAAAAAAATATAATCATTGTACTTAGCTAATTGAGCATAATCATAATCTTCATTAAAAGGCGAAACATTTTGCGTAACCAGCAGGTTTAAATCGTGCAGGGTGGTATATAATTTTTTTTCAAAATTGGTTAATACATCATTGTTTTTTTCATTCAAATCTTCAAAATCCACATTAATACCAGCTAAATTATTTTTTACCAGAAAGCGTGCTACATCCTGAACCAGCCTGTCTGATTTAGTAGGGTCATTTAAAATCCTGTGCAGTGCCTTACCGGTAAATACCCCATTGTAATTGTTGGAAAGCATGGGCATTACCTTAACACCGGAGGTTTTGATTAATTCCAGCACCCGGGGCTCCATCACAGAAAAAAGGGTATCGGCTTTGGGATCAATGAACAGCCATTCGGGCAATACCAGGTTTAGTTTGGAAATATTTTTTTTAAGCGAAAAATAAGACTGCGCATCCCAGTTTACAAAAAAAGCAGCCCGTATACCCAAACTATCGCTAAAATCGTTGTTTTTAGATAAATTCAATACCGTATCTGCCTGGCCACAGCCCCTGCCCGCTGCCCATTTTACATTGATCATAGAACGAAAACCCCGGTATTTTTTTGCCAGATTACTTTGCCGATAGGCAGGAACATCGCCTGCAAGCACTTTTTTTACTGCCCGGCCTTCCAAAGGAATGGTAGGATTTTGTTTACTAATTACATGAACCGCAATAGAAAATATAAGTCCAAAAATGATTAGAATAAACAACAATAACCTGCCCAGCCATTTAAACCTTTGCCAGCGGGTTGTATTGGTGGTTTGAAAAACTTGTGAAGATGCACTCATAGAAAGGATATAACAACAAACCTGTTATTTAAAGTACGAAGTTCCTACTAAAACAACAAAAAAGGCCACTTCGGCAGAAGTAACCTTGCATATATAGCAAATTTTAAGGAAATATAAACGTATCAGCGTTCAAAAGTAGAATAGAAATAGGGAGTTTTGGCTTCAAATTCTGCGCTGCAGGTATCTACCATTTTATAACTTCTGGTAATGCCCAGTGCTTTTCTTTTTTCATACACTGCTTCATCATGGGTATTGCCCTGTAAAATTTTAGCAATTTGGGCATCACTAAAACCTTCTATTTTCGCTTTCCGTAATAATTCATCCGGCAAAGATTCTAAATTGTAATTACTGAGTTCTTTTTCTATTTTACATATTTCAGCTATCTGGTAAATAAACCAACGGTCAATACCGGTTGCCTGTGCAATGGTTTTAACGGTAACGCCCTGCATTAAAGCATCTTTAATTCTAAAAATTCGATCCCATTTTGGCGTTTTAATATATTCCACTATCTCATCACTCTTCATTAAGCTTTTGCCATAATAGCCCAAACCAACGGCTTCATTTTCTAAACTCTGACAAGCTTTTTGGATGGCTTCATTAAAACTACGACCAATGGCCATTACTTCACCTACACTTTTCATTTGCAAGCCCAAGGTGTCATTGGCGCCTTTAAATTTATCGAAATTCCAACGGGGTATTTTTACAATTACGTAATCTAATGCCGGCTCAAAATAGGCAGAAGTGGTTTGTGTAATTTGATTTTTGAGTTCATCTAATGTATAACCAATGGCTAATTTGGCTGCAATTTTTGCAATAGGATAACCGGTAGCTTTTGAAGCCAAAGCAGAAGATCGGCTCACTCTTGGGTTAATTTCTACCGCAATCAGTTCTTCATTTTGCGGATTAAGGGCGAACTGCACATTACAGCCACCGGCAAAATTACCAAGACTGCGCATCATTAACATAGCCTGATTGCGCATATCCTGAAAAGCAGTATCGCTGAGGGTCATGGCCGGAGCTACTGTGATGGAGTCGCCGGTATGCACCCCCATGGGGTCAACGTTTTCTACTGTACAAATAATCACTACATTATCGTTCTTATCACGTAACAATTCTAATTCATATTCCTTCCAGCCCAATACTGCTTTTTCTACCAAAACTTCGTGTATGGGCGAAGCTTTCAGGCCACGTTCTAAAGCAGCATCTAACTCATCTTTGGAATGTACAAAACTGCCGCCGGTGCCGCCGAGTGTAAATGAAGGGCGGATAACTAAGGGGAAACCAATTTGTTGTGCAAACTCTTTTCCTTCTAAAAAGCTATTGGCTACATGGCTGGGGGCTACTTTAATGCCAATTTTACCCATTAGCTGCCTGAATTTTTCGCGGTCTTCGGCTGTATCAATGGCGGCTACATCTACCCCAATTAACCGTACACCAAATTTTTCCCACACACCCAATTCTTCGGCTTCCTTGCACAAATTCAGTGCAGTTTGTCCGCCCATAGTGGGCAGTACCGCATCAATTTGGTTTTCAGATAAAATTTGCTCAATACTTTCTACCGTAAGTGGCAACAGGTACACTTTATCGGCCATCATAGGATCGGTCATAATTGTAGCGGGATTGCTGTTTATCAGCACTACTCTTATGCCCTCTTCCCTTAAACTTCGGGCAGCTTGTGAGCCGGAATAATCAAATTCGCAGGCCTGACCAATAATGATGGGACCTGAACCAATAATTAAAACAGATTGAATGGTGGTATCTTTTGGCATGGTAAAAACAAATTGCGCAAATGTAAGGGCATTTGGCCAAAGCTGTGATTTAAATTTTATTAGAAATAATATATTTTATTTTTTAATAATACAAAAATGTGCCTGTTGTGGTCTTACGTTTTTACTGCCTACAAAATAATTTGCCTCAACTGCAACAATTCACCCCAAAAATGTATTAATATCACAAACAAATAAACAGGTATGACACAGTTAACCATTGGTAAAAAAGCTCCGGCATTAAAAGGTGTTGACCAAAACGGCAACCCTATTTCGTTGAATGATTTTAAAGGTAAAAAAGTAGTGCTGTATTTTTATCCGAAAGATAATACACCGGGATGCACTGCACAAGCTTGTAATTTACGCGACCATTACACCGAACTGCTTCAAAAAGGCTATGCTGTAATTGGTATAAGTCCCGATGATGCTAAAAGCCACAAAAAATTTGAAGAAAAATTCGACTTACCCTTTCCTTTAATTGCCGATACCGACCATAGCATTGCTGAAAAATACGGTGTTTGGGGATTGAAAAAATTTATGGGAAGGGAATATATGGGCATACAACGCACTACTTTTTTAATTAATGAGTCGGGTAATATTGCAGGCATTATCGATAAGCCCGATACTAAAAACCACACGGCTCAGGTTTTAGAAGCCTGGCAGCAGTTGTAATTTATTCGTATCTGGTTGTATGCAGGTAGCAATTAAACCTTTCACGCCTGTATTTTTTAGTGTATTTTGCTTAAAAATACCGGCATGAATTATATTACTATTATTGGTTTAATAGCTGCTTTTGGCACTACTGCTTCCTTTATACCGCAGGCCATTAAAACCATTCAAACCAAAAATACTTCGGGTATATCGTTGGGTATGTATGCCTTATTTACATTTGGCACATTGTGCTGGCTGATATACGGACTGCTAAGCCACAGCTTACCGGTTACCATTGCCAATGCTATTACGCTTTTATTTTCGGCCATTATTTTGGGTTACAAAATCAAATACAAATAATGCCTATCAAACAGGTTACCTGATTCAATGCCTGTACTTATTTACAGCGTTGTGCAACGCTGTTGAGTTGAGCATGGGTCGAAGCAGGTTCGGATTTGCTACCTGCCCTGACATTGAGCAATATCAAAAAATATACTCTTCCTATTGATGATTTGTGATTACCCGTTTTACTTGCCTACATTTGAAAAAGCAAGCTAAGGAATATGACAGCAGCGAATGGATGTTGATTACTGTAAGGTGCCGGTTATTGTGTTATCATTTAAAAATAAACACATGAAATATACTTTACTCATTTTTTTTGTATTGGTACAAACCTTTGTATTTAGCCAGAAAAACTCCCAAGTACAAGACTGGCCTAACTTACAAAAATATGCGGCGGAAAATGCTTTGCTTTTGCTGCAAGAAGCGCCGGCGGGAAAAGACAGGGTAGTTTTTATGGGCAATTCCATTACCGAGTTTTGGAAAGTAAGAGACAGTGGCTTCTTTGCAACCCATCTTAATTATATTGACCGGGGTATTAGCGGACAAACCACGCCGCAAATGTTATTGCGTTTCCGGCAAGATGTGATTGATCTGCATCCGGCAGCTGTGGTTATTTTAGCCGGTATTAATGATATTGCTGAAAATACCGGACCTATTGCACTCACTACCACCATGGGCAATATTGCCTCTATGGCTGAATTGGCCCGGGTGCACCATATTCAGGTAATATTGTGTTCGGTATTACCCGCTAATCGTTTCCCCTGGCGCCCTTCTATTTATCCTGCCGATAAGGTGATTGCCCTGAATAAAATGATTGAAGCATATGCTACCTCCCATCACCTTACGTATGTTAATTTTTATACCCGAATGGTGGATGCCGATAAAGGATTGGATGCCAGGTACACTTTAGATGGCGTACACCCCACCCTAGCCGGTTACCAAGTAATGGATACATTGGTGGAAAAAGCCATTACCCATACTTTGCAGAAAAATTAACGGTTAAAAACTGCTACTCTTTATTGCCATGCAGTAAAGTTTGTACTCCCATGGTATGCCTCGCCACCATAGTAGTGCGATGCGGATGCCGGCTTATTGATTCAACAATGGCCGTTTGGGTTGTATTAATTTGGCAATCAGTCCCGTCCATCCGGTTTGATGCGATGCGCCCAATCCTTTGCCTACATCACCATGAAAATATTCATGAAACCATAAATAGTTTTTAAAATGGGTATCGTTTTGCAGCAACACATTATCGCCCAAATAAGGCCGGTGGCCATTTTGGTCGGGCAGAAACAATTCTTTTAAACGTTGCGATAATTGATCGGCTACCGCATCGAGCGAAATAAAATTACCACTACCCTTAGGGCATTCTACTTTAAAATCATCGCCATAATAAAAATGAAAGCGTTGCAAACTTTCTATAATTAAAAAATTTAATGGCATCCAAACCGGACCGCGCCAGTTGCTGTTGCCGCCATACAAACCGCTGGTAGATTCTGCAGGTGTGTATTTCACTTCAAAGCGTTTTCCGCTTACATCAAATATATAGGGATGCTGTTCATGATATTTTGAAACCGACCGAATGCCATAAGGACTTAAAAATTCGGTTTCATCGAGCATTTTTTCCAGTATCTTTTTCATTCTATGGCCACGGAGTAAAGAGAGCAGGTGTTTTTCATCGGCACTCTTATCTTGCCAGCGTGAAACCAGTGCAGCTAAATCGGGGCGGTAGTTCAAAAACCATTCTAACCGTTTGGCAAAACCAGGCAGGGCTTCTAAAGTAGCATGATCTAATACTTCCACGGCAAACAATGGAATAATTCCTACCATACTGCGCACTTTCAGTTGAATGTTTTGTCCGTCTGGCAAATGCAGTGCATCGTAAAAAAACTGATCAGTATCATCCCATAAACCATTTTGTTCATCGCCTATATTATCCATTGCTGCGGCAATGTACAGGAAGTGTTCAAAAAATTTGGTAGCCATATCTTCATACACCGGATTGTGCAATGCCAATTCCAAAGAAATACGCAACATACATAAAGAATACATGGCCATCCAGCTGGTACCATCGGCCTGTTCTATATAACCACCGGTAGGTAAAGGAGCACTCCTGTCAAAAATCCCGATATTATCCAGACCCAAAAATCCGCCCTCAAAAATGTTGTTGCCCTGTTTATCTTTTCGGTTTACCCACCAGGTAAAATTGAGCAGCAGTTTATGAAAAACAGTTTCCAAAAAAGCTATATCGCCTTTGCCATTGTTATTGCGCTGGTCAATAGTATATACCCGCCAGGTAGCCCAGACATGTACGGGCGGATTTACATCGCTGAAATTCCATTCATAAGCCGGAAACTGGCCATTCGGTTTCATGTACCATTCTTTGGTAAGCAGTTCTAATTGTTGTTTAGCAAAGCCTGAATCAATTAAAGCAAAAGGGATGGTATGAAAAGCCAAGTCCCAAGAGGCAAACCAAGGGTACTCCCATGTGTCGGGCATAGAAATAATATCAGCATTGTTTAAATGTTTCCAATCTGCATTCCGGCCTTTTAACCGTTCGGCGGGTGGCGGAGGTTCGGCCGGATCGCCATTTAACCATTGCGGAATATCGTAATAATAAAATTGTTTATTCCAAATCATTCCGGCAAGGGCCTGACGTTGTATTAATTTTTCTTCATCGTTTGTAATGGCTTGTTGCAATTCATTGTAAAAATCATTGGCTTCCTGAACCCGCTGTTTAAAAACAGCATCAAAATCCTGGAATGGCCGATTGCTTTGGTGGGCTTCCAACCGCAATTTTATGGTATAACTTTCCCCTGCTTTGATGTTGGTATTGTAATGCACTGCAGCCTTGGTTCCGGAGCCATTAATGTTTACTGCTTTTTCATTCCCTTCCACAATATAGCGGTGAATACCGTCTTTGGTAAAATGCTGTGTATTGGGCACACCATACAGCCTTTCAACATTGGTTTCGTTATCACAGAAAAGAATATCTGTTTTTTGTTCAATGTGCAGTTTATAGTTAGGAAGTTGATGATGGTCAATAATAATTTCTTCATTATTCGATGAAATGAGTTGCGGTTTATACGTATCATAGCCCCAGCACCAGGTATTTCTAAACCAGATGGTGGGCAATATATGTAGTCGGGCATCTTCTGTATTACGATTGTGCACTGTAATTTGAATTAAAATATCATCTACATTGGCTTTGGCATATTCCGCAAAAACATCGAAGTAGGCATTGTTATTAAATAATCCGGTATCTATTAACTCAAACTCCGGGTCATTCCGGGTTCTTTGTTTGTTTTCGTTAATGATTTGTTCATAAGGGAATGCAGCCTGTGGATACTTGTACAGCATTTTTAAATAGCTGTGTGTAGGCGTAGCATCTAAAAAATAATATAACTCTTTTACATCTTCACCATGATTACCTTCCTGATTGGTTAACCCAAACAAACGCTCTTTCAATATAGAATCTTTTGTATTCCACAAGCCAATTGAAAAACAAAATAATTGTTGCGCGTCAGAAATACCTGCAATACCTTCTTCGCCCCAGCGATACGCTTTACTGCGTGCCATATCGTGCGAAATATAATTCCAGGCATCGCCATTGGGGCTATAATCTTCACGAACGGTACCCCATTGCCGGTTTGAAAGATAAGGTCCCCAATGTTTCCATTTTTTATCTTTCAGTCGTTCCTGTTCAACACTCATATTTTTATTTTTTAATAAGATTAAAAAATTATCCATTGGTAGAAAAGCCTGGGTATAAGGTCATACCGCCATCAACAAACAAAGAGGTGCCGGTAACATAATCACTGTCATCGCTGGCTAACCATACTGCTGCTTTAGCAATATCATCGGGCTCCCCAATGCGCTGGTAAGGAATTAGGGTTAACAGTTTTTGTAAAGCTTCAGGCGTATCCCATGCCGCTTTATTAATAGGCGTTTGAATAGCACCCGGACAAATACTGTTGATGCGAATTTTTTTAGGTGCAAACTCTTGTGCAATGCTTTTCATTAACATCATAATACCACCTTTGCTGGTAGCATAATTGGCGTGGCCGGCCCAGGGTATTACTTCGTGTACGCTGCTCATACAAATAATTTTTCCTGCTGCTGCACTTTTTGAAGTATCAATACCACGGCGTAAGAATTCGCGAATGGCTTCACGGGCACATAAAAACTGTCCGGTTAAATTAATACCCAACACTAAATTCCATTGGTCTAATGACATCTCTTCAAACGGAGCATCTTTTTGTATTCCGGCATTATTCACTAAAACATCAACGGTACCCAACTGACGAACAACTGTTGCAAACATTTGTTGTACCTCATCCTCTTTACTCACATCGCAACAATATACCATCCCCTTACCACCCTGATCGGTTATTGATTTTAACACCGCTTCAGCAGCGGGTTGTAATGCAGGAAAAGGATAGTTAATTACAACCGTTGCACCAGCGCCGGCTAATGCAGCAGCTACGCCGGCACCTATGCCGCTATTAGCTCCTGTAATAATAGCTACCTGATTTTGTAGTTTTTGCTCCATACCCATTAAATTTTAGTGAAATAATAAAACGCAATGTGAAGATTAATACACATTACAATTATGTAGTGTAAGGTATAAAAATTTAGTAAGGCAAAGAAAAATAAATGAAAAAATAAATTAAAGTTAACAATGCGTTATTAAATAACCGAAGACACGAATTGAGAGAATGACCTTCTTAAAAACAGGCCTATATTCGCTTACAGCAAGTAATATATTATATGAATAGAACTTGTAGTGCAGATGTTGATGAGACTATACCTCTTACTATCTTATAAAAGCAGCATTAATCAATTCGTTTAATTTGTGCACCAATATTGCGTAAGCGTTCATCAATGTTTTGATAGCCTCGGTCAATTTGTTCAATATTTTGAATAATACTGGTACCTTCAGCACTCAAAGCAGCAATGAGCAAAGCCTGACCGGCTCTGATATCGGGGCTGCTCATGGTAATTCCTTTTAATTTATTTTTGCGTGCCAGGCCGATTACGGTTGCACGATGCGGATCGCATAAAATAATTTGCGCACCCATATCAATTAATTTATCTACAAAAAACAAACGGCTTTCAAACATTTTTTGGTGCACCAATACACTACCCCTTGCCTGAATGGCCACTACCAGCACAATGCTGAGTAAATCGGGTGTAAAGCCGGGCCAGGGATGGTCATAGATGGTGAGAATACCCCCATCTAAATAGGTTTGAATTTCATATACATCTTGTTCAGGTATCATAATATCATCGCCTTTTATTTCCAGATGGATACCCAATTGCTGAAATTTTTCAGGTATAACGCCCAGGTGTTGTACACCGGCACCTTTTATGGTAAGATTACTTTGCGTCATAGCTGCCAAACCAATAAAACTGCCAACTTCAATCATATCGGGCAGCAGGGTATGGTCAGTTCCGCTTAAGGCATCTACCCCCTCAATTTGTAATAAATTACTACCAATGCCTGTAATGCGGGCACCCATTCTATTCAGCATTTTACACAGTTGTTGAATATAGGGTTCGCAGGCTGCATTGTATATGGAGGTATTGCCTTCGGCCAATACAGCAGCCATAACAATATTGGCCGTTCCGGTAACAGAAGGTTCATCCAATAACATAAATGCCCCTTTTAATTGTGGAGCCGACATTTCAAAGCAACCTAATTTTTCCTGATATACATAACTGGCTCCTAATTTTTCAAATCCAATAATATGGGTATCTAATCTTCTTCGGCCAATTTTATCGCCGCCCGGTTTGGGCAAATAGGCTTTTTTATAACGCCCAAGCATAGCGCCGGCCAACATAACACTGCCTCTTAACTTACTGCCTTTATTTCTAAATGCTTCAGATGAAAGATAATCGGTATTTACATTTGATGCTGTAAAGCTACAGCTATGCCTACCCAAGCGCTGTACCGTTACACCCATATCGGCCAGCAAATCAATTAAAATATTTACATCAATAATATCGGGAATATTATGAATGGTAACTGTTTCCGGCGTAAGCAAAACGGCAGCTAAAATTTGAAGCGCTTCATTTTTAGCGCCTTGCGGTACAATTTCGCCGCGTAATTTTTTACCCCCTATCACTTCAAATGCGTGCATAAACAATTGTTTTAAAATAATGGCTCAAAAATAAAGAGAGCTATCGTAGACAGCTCCCCTTGCATGAAATATTTTTAATAGCCGGCATGATAGGGTATCAATATCTATCAATATCTTTTTTTGAAGTTATTGGTTCGGGTATCGCGTTGTCCGGCATTGCGGTTATCGCGTTGGTTATTATTGCGATTACCGGATGTACCGCCATTTCTGTTACCGTTATTATTATTGCGCTGGTTATTATTAATTCGATTACTGAAATTTTGCTGCCTGCGGCCATTGTTACCTGAACGGGCATACTCATCGCGTTCAAAATTCTGGTTGCGGTGTTTAATATAGGGTGTATTGCTAAACTCTAATGCACCACCGGTAATACTATCCAACTCACTTCTAATAGCATCATCATGCACCAACTCTTTATGCCAGTTGCTATAGGCCAGTTTCATGTAATAGGCAATGGCATTGGCAAATCCGGCTTTCTTTTCCGGATTTTCTTCCTTCAATGCTTTATCAATTACCACTTCTAAATTCCTGCCTAAATGTGAATATTTGGGTTTGTGTTTGGGATAAGGCAGCGGATCGGACTTTGCTTTATACGTTTCTTTCTGCGGAATGGGGTATGGACTATCAACATCCAATTTAAAATCGCTGATAAAGAATAAATGATCCCAAAGCATGTGCCTGAAATCTTCTACATTCCGCAAATGCGGGTTTAAAAAACCCATCAATTCTATTACAGCCTTAGCCTGTTCATTTCTTTTTTGGCGGTCTTCTATGGTCATTACATACTCAACCATTTTGTGAATATGCCTGCCATATTCCCGCATACTTAATAAGCTTCTTGCGGTGTTGTATTCCATATTATCTACATTCATCAAAGGCAAATGTAGGTATTTAAGTACTTGATTGCTATTTTTTGAAAATATCGCCCTGTTTCAGTTGTAAAATTCATAAAAATGCCTCTGTAGCAGATGCTTTCATTTCTTTATCTTCGCCAAATGGAACAGTTAGCAACACAGTTAGAAAATTACAAGAAAGAAGTACTGGCTTTTACCCCGCAAAATGTAGATGAGGTAGAAAGTTTTCGAATAAAATATCTGGGTACCAAAGGTTTGGTAAAAAGTTTAATGGCTGAAATGAAACAGGTACCCGCCGAACAAAAGCGGGCTGCGGGCCAACTATTGAACGAGTTTAAACTGCTGGTAGAAGAAAGATTTCAATCTTTTGCCGCACTCAATCATACATCAACAGCTGCAACAGTTGATACCGACTGGAGCTTACCGGGTGATCCCATTCCCGCAGGTACATTGCACCCATTAAGCATTGTGCGACATCAAATTGTTACTATTTTTCAGAGATTAGGCTTTGCGGTAGCAGAAGGGCCTGAAATTGAAGACGATTGGCACAACTTTGGCGCCATGAATTTGCCTGAAGATCATCCGGCACGCGACATGCAAGATACCTTTTACATTAACCAAAACCCCGCATGGCTGTTAAGAACCCATACCAGCAGTGTACAGGCTAGGGTAATGGAACAACAAAAGCCACCTATAAGGGTAATTTGTCCGGGCCGCGTTTACCGAAATGAAACCATTAGCGCCAGAGCACATTGCTTTTTTCATCAGGTAGAAGGTTTGTATGTAGATGAAAATGTAAGCTTTGCCGATTTAAAACAAACCCTCTATTTTTTTGTACAGGAAATGTTTGGAAAAGATACCAAAGTGCGTTTCAGGCCATCTTATTTTCCTTTTACCGAACCCAGTGCAGAAATGGATATCAGTTGCCTGATATGCGCTGGCAAAGGCTGCACCGTTTGTAAACATACCGGCTGGGTAGAAATTTTAGGAAGTGGCATGGTTCACCCCAAAGTATTGGAGAATTTTAATATTGACTCCAACAAATACACCGGCTTTGCATTTGGCATGGGCATAGAACGCATTTGCCAGTTAAAATACCGTGTAAATGATTTACGCCTGTATTCACAAAACGATGTTCGGTTTTTACAACAATTTACCGCTGCTTTATAAATTTAAAGCAACCTAAATTGTGGTGGCTACTGTTATATTTGAAGCCTATTTACAACTATTAGCTTCCACATCATGGTATTTACAACCAATGGTATTGTATTAAGAACTACCCGTTATGGCGAAACCAGTATTATTACCCAAATATATACTGAGTTATTTGGCATACAGAGCTATATTGTAAAAGGTGTACACCAGTCAACCCGCCGCAAACAGGCGCAGGCTATTTATTTTCAACCCGGTGCTATATTGGCATTAGAAGTATATCACCACCAGCAAAAACAACTGCAGTTTATTAAAGAATTTAGCTGGAGTTATATTTACCATAATGTTTTAAACGATGTAAAGAGGCATACCGTTACCTCATATATTGTAGAATTGCTGCAACACAGCTTACAACAACCCGAAGCACATGTTGAACTGTTTTATTTAACCCGGCAGGCTTTACAATTAACTGATACCGGAAATGATTTGCTGGTAGCCAATCTTCCCATTTATTTTACCCTGCAGGCTGCAGCGATTCTGGGTTTCCAAATTCAAGGGCAATATAATGCTGCAACACCCTGGCTCGATTTACAGGAAGGCTTTTATGTAACCAGGCAACCCAATCATGATTATTTTATGGAAAACGAAACAGCAAAAGCCACCGCTGCTTTATTGCAAATTATGCCCAAACAAATTGAAACTATTGGCGAAGTTGTGTTAAACCAAAGTACCAGAAGAGCCATTTTACAAGCATTGCAGCTTTACCTATCCTTACATATTCCCGAATTCGGGAAGCTGAAAAGTTTAGATATTTTACAGGAAATACTATCTGCTTAATCCAGTGGAATTTTACATAAGCCTTTTTACCTGTGCATTTTTAATGCTATTGCATTGAACATCTATGCCTTTCAATTGCAAAATACCCGGTTTAGTATGTGGCATAAAAGTGCCCAAATTATTTTCCATACCCAATGCCCTGGCGCCATTGTGCGTTGCCCATTCCAGTAAATTAGATAATGGAACTTTTGGAAAATACTGGTTAATAGTTGTTATTTCGTCCAACACACTGAGTGAATGATTACTGGCCAAACTATCTGTACCAATGGTTATAGCTATACCAGCATCAATCATATCACTAACGGGAGGCACTTGCTGTTCAATGTATAAATTGGCATTAATACAAATGGCAGCAAAAAGCTGCTTGTTATATTGCTGTGCCCATTGTTGTATCCACATTAAATCATCCTTCGTTGAAAATGTATTGTGTACCAAAACAACAGCAGAGGCATTGTTGAAATAAGGCGCTACAGTTTGCAAACTGCTTTTTCCCGAAGGAATAAAAAAGCCGTTATCTATTTGCATTTGCCGATACATACGCAAAAATTCGCCGGTACCATTCCTAAATAAAGCATCTTCAGCAGGTGTTTCCTGATTGTGCATGGTAATAACATTGCCTGAAAATTGGGGTGCTATTTTTTGCCATAATACAGTAGAAATAGAGTAAGGCGCATGTGGCACGATGCTTTTAGGCATTGAAAATTGTTGCCATAAATTTTTAGCTTGTTCAAAGCGTTTTGTAGCAATAGCAGGTAGCCATCCGCTGGTTTCAATAAAGTTGTAGTAATGTAAAGCAGATTGTTGTTTTTGTGCAAGGGTATGGTCAGTATTACAAATATCGCCTACTGCAACAATACCATTCCGTAGCATTTCTGCTTCGGCTGCAACAATTGCCTGTTCAATAGCTTCTGGTTCAACAAATCGTTTGGTAATAATTTCCAAAACAAAATTTACCAGGCCGGTATGCATAGGGATAGTACCTTTTAAATGGCTCAACTCTAAGTGGCAATGGGTGTTTACAAATCCGGGACAAAGTACACCTTCTATTTTTTGTATCGCTTCACCTGCATCTGCCTCCGCAACAATAGCTTCAATGGTTCCGTCTGGCAAAGTAATCAATACCTCACCGTTATGTAACCAATCTTTTCCCGTAAATAAAAAATCGGCCTGTAGTTTCTGATACAATGCTGTATATTTTAAACAGCTAAGTTCTGTATTTTCAATGGTTTTCAGCAGCCTGTTTTACATACCGCATTGATGCAAGTAGCGCAATTGATAAGAATTAAAATATAATTTTATTACATCTACCATCATTTTACCCCTTTAAAAATTGCATTAAAAATGATGGATGCCATTTTATTTGCCCAATCTATTCCTTTAAAAAGCCTATATTGCTATAGGTTTTATTTCCCCACTAACAAAACAAGGAACATGAGAAAAACATTACTACTAATGGGCATTGGCCTATTAAGTTTGCAACAAAGCACATGGTCGCAACCTACTGCCATCACTGGCTTTACCGAAAAAACAAGTGCCAAACAAATGGCATTAGAGCAACAATTTGATGCTTTATTAAGTGCACAAAATGTAGGCAACACCATTCAGGAGCTATCAGCCAAACCACACGAAATTGGATCGCCCGGCAGTAAAGCCGTTGCAGAAACTATTTTAGCCAAATACAAATCATGGGGTTGGGATGCACATATTGAAACCTATCAGGTTTTATTTCCCACACCTATTACCAGGGTTTTAGAAATGACTTCACCCACTAAATACACTGCCATTTTAAAAGAACCTGCCTTAAAAGAAGATGCTACCAGCGGGCAGGATGGGCAATTACCCACTTACAATGCCTGGAGTGCCGATGGTGATGTAACCGGACAATTGGTATTTGTAAATTATGGATTACCCAGCGATTATGAAACCCTTGCCAAATTAGGCGTTGATGTAAAAGGGAAAATTGTAATTGCCAAATATGGCAGAAGCTGGCGAGGCATTAAACCAAAAGTAGCTTATGAACATGGTGCTATTGGTTGTATTATTTATTCCGACCCAAAAGATGATGGTTACAGCCGTGGTGATGTTTACCCCAAAGGCCCATTCAAAAATGAATATGGTGTTCAGCGTGGCAGTGTAATGGATATGGTATTATACCCCGGCGACCCCTTAACACCGGGTGTTGGTGCTACTGAAAATGCACAGAGA
Source organism: Hydrotalea lipotrueae (assembly GCF_019249625.1). Classification (NCBI taxonomy): domain Bacteria; kingdom Pseudomonadati; phylum Bacteroidota; class Chitinophagia; order Chitinophagales; family Chitinophagaceae; genus Hydrotalea; species Hydrotalea lipotrueae. The sequence continues at coordinate 18,756 of NZ_JAESDL010000031.1, forward strand.
TTAGACCGTAAAGATGCTACCACCATATTAAAAATTCCGGTACTGCCGATCAGTTACCATGATGCACAACCTTTATTAGCCGCTTTAGACGGGCCGATAGCACCTGCAGACTGGACAGGCGGCTTACCCATTACCTACCATGTTGGCCCCGGCAATGCCATTGTACATTTAAAATTGGCATTTGATTGGAAGATTCGGCCGGCTTATGATGTAATTGCGAAAATAAAAGGCAGTACCTTCCCTGATGAATGGGTAATTAGAGGCAACCACCACGATGCATGGGTAAATGGCGCCAATGACCCTATCAGCGGGCAATCTGCATTATTAGAAGAAGCCAAAGCCATTGGCGAATTAGTGAAAAAAGGCTGGCAACCCAAACGTACTTTAGTATACTGCGCATGGGATGGAGAAGAACCCGGTTTATTGGGCAGCACCGAATGGGCCGAAGATCATGGAAAAGAATTGCAACAAAAAGCAGTAGTATACATTAACTCTGATGGTAACGGCAGGGGCTTTCTGAATGCAGAAGGCTCACATGCACTGAATAATTTTATGTACCAAATTAGTGAAACAGTAAAAGATCCTGAAACTGGTGTGAGTATTTTTAAAAGAAGACTGGCCGAGCAGATTGTACACGCTCCTTCTGATGAAAAGAAACAGGCTTTAATGAAAGAACACACATTAGAATTAGGCGCCATGGGCTCAGGCTCTGATTATTCTTCTTTTATTCAGCACTTAGGCGTGCCTTGTTTAGATTTAGGTTTTGGGGGTGAAGATGCAGGCGGCGAATACCACTCTATTTATGATTCATGGGATATGTACCGCCGTTTTAAAGACCCTACATTTGCTTACGGTGTGGCCTTGGCGCAAACCGCAGGAAGAGCTGCTTTACGCATGGCAGAAGCCGATGTATTGCCTTTTGATTTTAGAAGTTTACATAAAACAGTTGATGGGTATATTACTGAGTTATTACAAAACATGCAACAAATGCGCATGAGTACAATGGTGGAAAATAAAATGATTGCTAATAGGCAGTTTCAATTAGCCTCCGACCCAACTAAAAAAATGGTATTCCCTTCTGAAAAACCCGCAGTACCCTACTTAGATTTTTCGCCTTTACAAAATGCGGTGGTGGCATTAAAAAACTGCAGCGACAGTTTGGCCATTACCTGGGAAAAAGCATTACAAAACAGCAGTATGCAGGAATCGCTCAACAAAGCATTATACCGGGCCGAGCAGCAATTGTTATCGTTAAACGGATTACCCCGCCGCCCCTGGTACAAACACACTTTATATGCACCGGGCTTTTATACCGGCTATGGCGTTAAAACCATGCCCGGCATACGCGAAGCCATAGAGCAACGCAACTGGCAGGAAGCACAGGAACAAATTAAAGTAGATGCCGCCGCCATTCAACAATTGGCAGCCTATTTAGCCAAAGCAGCTCAGTTATAATTATCTTATTACCAATTACATTACAACATACAAGGGTTGCCTTTCAACGGCAGCCTTTTTATTTTTATGTCGTATACTCTTATAATAAAGTTTATAAAAACACAAGTTGGCTTGGCGAACAGGTTTCAGACGAATGATGCCATCTACTTTTTTAAGGATTGAAAGAAACCACAATAATATAATTATTTTTAAGTATTTATACACTACTCATTTACATCAAATTTTACCCTTTTTGGTAATAAAACACCATAAAAACACGATATTTTTAAAATTTAATTAAAATAATTTAATAGTTATTAATTTTATTATTTAATATTGTTGCGTTAAACTTTATTACCATGTATAATTATATCCTATTTCATTTTTTAGCTATATTCAAAATGTATCAATACAATAAAAAAATATTCTTATACATCATCAATTTAAAATTTGTAAGCAACCCTGTTGGACACACCCCAATAATTAAGTGATTGCAGAATAAAACACAATGGTCATGAAAATAAAAACCATCAATTATTAAGGGAGCATAGCCCACTATGCATATAAAAGACTATTTCAAAACAATTAAAAATCTCATTATGAAATTTTTCTTTTTTATTTCCGCAGTTTTGCTGACATTTTTATCGTGTCGTAAAAATTCTCCTGAATTTTTTAAAGGTAGTGTAGATCGAAATATAAACAGCTGTTCAGGTAGTACCGGGTATGTATTTATTATTAAATATATAACTAAAAACAACACAGAAGATAGTTTATCTACTCTTACACTTCCCACTCAATTTAAATTATCAGGTACAAAAATAAATTTTCAAATGAGAAATTTGAGTAACACAGATGAAGTGATGTTTTGCAACACTATGATAACACCACCAAAACAAAAAGTTATTTACAATGTAAAACCACAGTAACATGAAACAAAAGATAACATTAATTATGGGTATTTTTCTTATAAATAGTGTGGTGTTACACGCTCAAAAAAGTAAATTTTCATTAGAAGCGAATTATGGATTAAATGGAAATTTTTTTGTGAGAAGCTATGATGAGCTGGGTGGGCCTAACCCTAAAACCTATTTTTATAAAAAGAATTTTGTGGGTTCAATTGCAGGCTTAGAATTAAAATTTCAAATGGATAGTAGTTCTACCCTCAGCATAGCTTATGCACAATCGGTAAATGGTAAAAAAATTAATTTCGATGGGCCGTTTAATTCCATTTATTTACAAATAGAAAATTTTACCATCAGGCATATCAATCATTTTTATCAGTTAGCTTATGAAGGAACTTTTAATAAACTTAAAAACAATTGGAAATTCCAGGCAGGATTGTTTTATCTCCGTTCTAACCAACAGGAAATTTCATTAGAAAATTATAATAACCTGATTAATCTGGCAGAGCGTAATTATAAAAACAATGGGTTAGAAGAAGGTGGCATATTTGTGGGTTTAGGTTATTTTAAACCAATTGATCGGCATTTTTCTTTGGGTATTCGTAGTAGGGTTTATTTCCTCATTTCAACCGGAACATTTGAAGCGGTTACGTTAACACCTGCATTATCTTATCATTTCTAAATAAACAAAATGAATATATATATTTTTATCATCTCCTTGTTATTGTTGGCTCAGCATTGCTTTGCCCAAACATCTTTTAAAAAAAACGATATCTATGATAGAAGCAGGCGGTAATGGCCTGTTTATTTCTGCTAATTATGAACGGCAATTATCCAAAAAACCGGGGTTAGGAGTGCGTTTAGGCGTAGGCATGTATTCAGAAAATACATTTTACTTAACGCTGCCAATTGGCATTAATTATTTGTTTCCCACCAAAAACCCAAAAGGATTTATTGATGTAGGTTTAGGTAGCACATTTGCCAGAAAAAATGCAAAACTATTCTGGGAAAAGAAAACAATAGAGGATGACCATTTTGTTAATTTTATTCCCAGCATTGGTTATAGAAGGCACACAAGCCAAAATATGATGTGGCGTATTAGTTGCACTCCGGTAATTAATAAATTTGGATTTGTACCCTGGATAGGTTTTTCAGTTGGCAAACGGTTTTAGTAATACAAAAAGGCTAACAGCAACCACACTGTTAGCCTTAACTTACGCCACTTTTCTCTCTAACTCAACAACATTTTCCGTTATTAGAGGGTACACCAAAACCATCTAATATTTTTTCTAACGGACAAAACCGGGTAAAGGATGATTGCAGCAAATTAACACCTACAAACACACTTAACCATATCCAGTTTATGGAAACAAAATAAATTAATACTACACTTACTAATACCAAACTGCCGGCAACGGCACGTACAATACGTTCTCTCATTTGTTTATTTTTTAAAATTGATTAATAACTACTTGTTTCAACAGGTACAATAAAAGCCCGGATAGGAAATGCACTGGGCGTTTCATTATTAAACTTCTTTACTTCTTGCAGCGCATGTTGGGCTTTATCATCATCAGTAAAGCTGAAGAAAAATAAAGCACTGGTTTGTGCATCACCACTGGCAAACCAATTATTCAACACATAATTATTGTGTTCTGACTTATGGCCAATGGTATCGGTAACACTAAATACCGGCACTTTGGCTTTTTCGAGGATATGTGTTACAGCCAGCAAATCCTCTTTAATACTTGTGATGACTAACATTTTCATATACCATTGTTTTTAAGGTGATTATTGTGTGATGGTATTTTCGCCATCAGGTTGTTGATTGGGATTAGTAGGTTCAGGATATTTTTTACGCATCATTTTATAATACAATAATGGCACTACCAATAAAGTTAAGAAGGTAGAAGTAATGGTACCACCCATTAAAGATATAGCCAAACCCTGGAAAATAGGATCGAACAAAATAACAATAGCACCCAATGCCACCGCTCCTGCTGTTAATAAAATAGGCGTGGTTCTAACGGCACCGGCTTCAATAATAGCTTGCTTTAATGGAATACCTTCGCGTAAGCGAATATTGATAAAATCAATTAACAACACCGAATTACGCACCATTACCCCTGCTAAGGCAATAAATCCAATCATAGAAGTGGCGGTAAAGAATGCACCCATCATCCAGTGCCCAATAATAATTCCAATTAAAGATAAAGGTATGGCCGCCAACATAATAATAGGAACGGTAAAGTTTTGGAACCAGCCTACTATTAACATATAAATAATTAAAATAACTACTACAAAAGCAATACCTAAATCGCGGAAAACTTCATAAGTAATTTGCCATTCACCATCCCACTTTAATGAGAAATGATCTTCTAACTTAGGCGCATGGGTATACTCTTCTTTTAATGTATAGCCTGCTGGTAATTGTATGGTATTGAGTTTGTCAGAAATATCACTCATGGCATAAGATGGGCTTTCTAATTTGCCAGCCATATCTGCCGTTACATATACCACCCGTTTTTGGTTTTTGCGATAAATGCTTTTTTCTTTAATGCCACGTGTAATGGTTACCAAATCGCCAACCGGAATGGCATTGCCTTGCTGATTGATCACTTTTAAATTTTTAAGCGCATTGATATCTGATTTATCGGCATCACTTAACTGAAGCGAAATATTCACCGGATCATAACTGGAAGGTACATGTAACGTACCCACATTGCTGTTCGATAAAGCTGCATGCATGGTAGCTACCACCTGCGCCGGTGCAATACCATAACGCATGGCTTTTTCTTTATCCACATCAAACTTATATTCAGTTTGGTCGTGCTCTACCCGCCAGTCTACATCCACCACATCTGGCGTTTTGGCAAATAACTGTTTAATTTGTCGGGCAATGGCAATTTGTTGCCTGTAATCGGGGCCATACACTTCAGCTACTAAAGTTGATAATACCGGAGGGCCCGGTGGCACTTCCACAATTTTAACATTGGCATTGTACTTCTTGGCAATTTCCTGAATGCCGGGACGCATGCTTTTAGCTATGGCATGGCTTTGCTCTTTGCGATCTTCTTTTTTTACTAAGTTTATTTGTATATCGGCCATATTATCGCCTCTTCTAAAATCGTAGTGGCGTACCAACCCGTTAAAACTAATAGGCCCGGCTGTTCCAATATATTCCTGATAGTTTTCTACCATGGGCTGATGCGAAACATATTCAGCAATTTCTTTGGTAACAGCAGCAGTTTTTTCCAAAGTACTTCCTTCTGGCATATCTATTACTACCTGAAACTCATTCTTATTATCAAAAGGTAGCATTTTAACGGCAACTGCCTTTGTGTAGAACATCAACATGGATGCAAGTAGAATTACAACAATGCTAATCATGAATGCCCAACGCTTCCATCTGGTTTGCAGCATGGGGTTGATAAATGATTTATAAATTTTGTAAATACCTGTTTTTTCCAGCACTACCGGAGGTTTCTCTTTGCCATGATGTTCTTTTTCTCTCAAGAATAAATAACCCAGGTAAGGTGTTAATGTAAGCGCTACAATTAAAGACAACATCATAGCAATAGAGGCGCCTATGGGCATGGGGCTCATGTATGGTCCCATCAATCCAGATACAAATGCCATAGGCAATACCGCTGCAATAACCGTAAATGTAGCCAGAATAGTAGGATTACCTACTTCATTAATGGCATAGATTGCAGCCTGCAATGGCGGAAGCCGTTTCATTTTAAAATGCCGGTGCATGTTTTCGGCAATAATAATGGAATCATCTACAACAATACCCGTAATAAATACCAGTGCAAATAAGGTAATACGATTCAATGTGTAATGCAGAAAATAATAGGCAAATAAAGTTAATGCAAAAGTTACCGGTACGGATAAGAATACCACTAATCCACCGCGCCAGCCCATCGCCAGCATTACAAATAAGGTAACTACCACAATGGCTATGAATAAGTGAAACAATAACTCAGATACTTTTTCAGAGGCTGTTTCACCATAATTACGCGTTGTAGTTACATGCACATCGGCCGGAATTAACTGGCTTTTAATATGGTTGATTTTAGAAAGAATTTCCTCAGAAATCTGCATGGCATCAGCTCCTTTCTTTTTAGCAATGGATAAAGTTACAGCAGGATAGGCAGATGCATAACGGGCATCTTTTGACGTATCTGCTTTTCCATAACCAAAATATACATATTGGCTGGGTGTTTCAGGGCCATCTACCACTTTTGCCACCTGGCGCAGAAATACCGGTTGTTGTTGATTGGTGCCGATAATTAAATTAGCCACATCATCTGCATTGGTTAAAAAGTTTCCTGTTTCAACCGCAAAAGCTGTATCACTTTTTAACATAGTACCTGATGCTAATTGTGCATTATTGCCCTGCATTTGTTTGGCGATACTCAAAAAATCAACATGGTACTCGGCCATTTTATCTTTGTTCAAAATTACTTTTACCACACGGCTTCGTCCGCCAATAATATTTACAGCCGATACATCAGGTACTTTTTTAATTTCGTTGGTAAGCACTTCGCCCATTTGGCGCAAAGCATAATCATCGTAATGATTACTCCATAAGGTAAGACCTAATACAGGAACATCATCAATAGCACGTGTTTTCACCAATGGCAGTGTAACGCCCTGTGGCAGCTTATCCATATTCTTCATCAGTTCATTGTACAATTTTACCAATGAACGTTCTACATCTTCCCCTACATAAAACTGTACAATTAACATGGCTCTTCCCTGCATGGTAGTTGAGTATACATATTCAACACCTTTTACATTAGAAATAATTTTTTCTAATGGTGCAGTAACTTTCGATTCTACTTCTTGTGGTTCTGCCCCGGGAAACCCTACCAACACATCGGCCATTGGCACTTCAATTTGTGGTTCTTCTTCCCGCGGAATTAAATAGGTACTGTATGCACCTATCAGTAAAAAAGCAATCATTAACAGAATGGTGAGTTTACTCTGTATGAATGCTTTGGCAATATTTCCCGCAAATCCTTTTTCCATAATAAATTTTCTAATAGTTTATAATGTCAGCAATTATTTTATTAACCGCTTAATTGGTGCAACTTTCAATGTTATTCAACAACCTGGTATTATTTTATTTCTTTCACAGGAACTCCATCCGCTAATTTTCCGTTTGCGCTCAATATAAATGGCTCATCTTTACTTAATCCGGATAACACTTCTACATCATTACCCATTTGTTTACCTAAGCGAACCCAACGTAATAAAGCAGTATGATTGGCTGAAACTGTATACAAACCGGTTAGTTCATCTTTATAAAAAATAGCAGATACGGGAACCATTACAGCATCGTTGCTTGTATTCAATACATTTGTAGTTTGTTTAACAGGCAATTGTGCGGTTACATACATGCCTGCATATAAACCAGTTTTTTCATTTTCGGGAATGGCTACTTTAACAATATACTGACCGCCGGTGTACTGTGCACTCTGGCTTATTTGTGTAATGCTTCCTTTTATGGTTTTATTAATGGCCTGAATGTATAATGGCACTACGTTACCCATGTGCATATTGTTAATTTGCGATTCCGGCACTGCAATACTTACCTGAAAACTGCCTGATTTTTCAATGGTTAACAATGGCATTCCGGGATTGGCCATACTACCTGCATCGGCCATTTTTTGTGTTACAACACCACTAAATGGAGCTATTAGACTGGTATAAGCTAACATGGCATTTACCTCATTACGCATTTGCCTGGCAGCATCTACTCTTGATTTGGCAGCATTGTATTGTAAAGTAACATTATCCAACTCTTTGGCAGAAGCACTTTGTTGTTGGTACAATGCAGTAAAGCGATCGTAATCTTTTTGTGCATTTTTTAATGCAGCTTCTGCTTCTGCAATCATGGCATCGGCCTGTGCTCTTTTGGCCAACATATCCTGATTGCTGATGGTAGCCAATAACTGACCTTGTGTTACGTGATCACCTACTTTTACTTTCATTGATGTAATATAACCCATTACACGTGTGCTGATATTGGCACTTTGCACCGCTTCTATTTGTCCGCCTAAACTCAATGCATTTTGGGTTGCAGCATTGGGTAAGGCCATTTTTACTTCAACCGGAAGAATCGCAGTTGTATTTTCCTGCTTTTTTTCATTAGATGAGCAGGCAGAAAAAAACAGGCCTGTCATTGCCAACATAACGGTAGTGGTCTTTACATTTTTATTCATAGCTATTTTTTGAAATTTTTATTAATGAGTGGTTGTAGTTAAAAATTGTATATAAGCTTTGGTTGACTGGTAATTATACTGTGCCTGTGCCAGTCCTAATTTTTGTTGTGCCAGTTGTGTTTCGGCCATCAGCACATCAGTAGTTTTTACTAAGCCCTGCTCGTATCTGTTTTGCAGAATGCGCAAAGCCTCTGCAGCCTGTTGAATGGCAGCGTGCTGCTGCTCAATTTGAAACCGGGCATCCTGTAAATCGCGATTAGTTTTATTGAGTTCTAATTGACTTTGGTCTTTTTGTTGTGCCAATTGTTGTTCCAGCTTATTGCGCTCCAATGTTTTGGTAACAATGGTATTTTTGGTTCTGTTACCATTAAAAATATTCCAGGAAAGTTGTATGCCGGCCAAATAAGCATTGGCACCAAAGCCAAACATGCGGCTATCGTTCAGTTGATAATTTCCAAAAGCATTCAGCTTAGGTAAATAACTCATTTTGCTGCTTTTAATCATCAGATTACTGGCTTCTATTGCGGTTTTCATAGCCATAAAATCGGCACGTGCATCCGGAACTTTTATAGCTGTATCTGCAACGATAATATCATCAATATTTTTATCGGCAATCACATATACCAAGCCTGCAGGTACGCCCATCAAAAAACTTAAATAGTCACTTGCATTTCTAATATTACTTTTTGCATTGGCCAAATTGGTGGTTACCATACTTTCATGCACCTGTGCATTCAGTACATCAGATTTCTGAACCAGACCCTGATTAAAATAATTATTGGTGAGCTGGTACATGGCATGTGCAGTTTGTGCCGCTTCCTGCAACACTTTCACTGCATCATAAGCCAACTGAAGTTGCAGATAAGCTTTCTGTACTTCATAGGTAACATATTCTTTTGTACGCTTTGTTTTAAACTGATACAATTCAGATTGTTTAGCTGCACCTTTCCGCATATACAACATATCCAAATTTAATAGCGGTTG
>NZ_JAESDL010000032.1:0-24404 GCF_019249625.1 Hydrotalea lipotrueae
CATCTTTTCCCCTCCAAATTTGTTATCCATATCCAATCCTTCTCAACCTTAAAAAACTACCGAAGTATTGTAATAAAAATGACAACTTTTTTTGAAGTCTGTTCGGGAATGCTGTTAACGGCATCTTGGATGTGTTGAAAGCATGCAGGATTGTTTTGGCAAACAATAAGCGTATCGGCCTGAGCAGTTACATCTATACAAGTAGCTAAACTACTAATGACAAAACATATGAATATAGATAAGTGTTTTCCCATTTTATTGATGCTTTACTTTTTGAATAAGCCATTGAACCCAATTATTTGCAGCTGCATAATTTTGGTATTGTTCAGGCAATTTTCGTCCATCAGTATATTCATTATACAACCAGGGATCTCCGGCTACAAAAACAGTTCCTTTACCATAGTTTGCTACTGCAAAAATGGTTATATCCTTTTTAACTAAAGCTGCATAAGCAGGCTTTTTAACTTTGATGGAACAGATTTCCTTTTCAAAAATGGTTTGAACATCTGGTAAAATCGGATGATTATCCGGAACAGATATGGCACCATTTTCAAAATTTTTTCCTACAACCTTTTGATAATTATCTTCATTTAATTGAATGCCGAAACATTTCGTTAACTGATTCATGTGTACAAAATCTGCATTGCCTTTGTCATTATGCAAAATAGCCAATACCCGACCGGTATATTGCCATAAGGCAGTTAAATCCTTAAGTACCAGCGCATCTTCATAGTTCCATTTACGCCTAGCATTATTCGCATTTACATGTTCGCTTAAAATTGTTGCATCTGCTATTTTTTTTGACAACGCAATATCCTCACAAAATACAACCTGCGATGATGTGATGAAAAAAAACAGAAACAATATTTTTTTCATAACGTTTAATTCAATTGAACAACGTTTTTATTTGCGCCAAAACCGGTTTTTAATACTTGAATTGAATTTTGCAAAGAAGTGTTTTTCAATACAATGTTTTTTGTACGCCCACCTTGTACTTCCAATAACAATTGTGTATTTTTATTAAATTCAAACTTGTTAAAATAAATAGCACTACTGTTTAAAATGTACACCACCGGTTTAGTTTCCTGCACATTCAGATGAAAATTATTGAGCTGCATATTTTTAGCTTCTTCAATATCTACCCCCGCTTTCGTGTGTATAAATAAATCACTCAATTGTATATTTTTGTTCGTAAACATAATTGATTCTCTCAAAAAATGAAAGCGATGTATATTTTGTAATAATTTGTTTGGGATAACCTGTAAAACTGGTGCCTAAAGATAAATCATTAAAGGCTTTATCAATAGGTGTAAAAGTGGGGATGTTTTTGAATAAATCGTAAGTAGATTCTGTTCTTACCTGATAAGTTTCCTGCCCTAACAAAACATCAATATCATGCTTGCCACCTAAATTTTTAAGCGAATAAGTAAAAACATTTGAGTTATTGATAGATGTGCGATTGCTGGTATCTAATTCAACCACCGGCTTAGCACCACCTTGTATAATAGAAACAGGGCTAATAGAATCGCTGTATTGGCGATTGATATAATGATTATAGTCGTATCCGAAAGTAGAACGGAAGGTTAAGTTTTTGGTAATTTGATAACTAACGTAACCGGAAATATTCAAACCATCAGTTGATTTTTTGCGGTATTCAGCATTAGATAACGCAATGGGGTTGACTAAAAACAACCCGTTTCCGGTACTGTTATCTACTAAACTGGGGTCAATAACATCGGGAGTTGTAATATTGGGTGATAAGAAAGGCCTGTATTTTACTGTATTACGCAAACGGTTATATGTTGATCCATTGGGAGAAGATGTACCGGCACCATACACATTTTGGTTCAGATAACGAAAAGTGGCACTCATTCTTATTTTCTTTCCAATTCTTTGATCTACTCTTAAATTAATGAGGTTACGGTAATAGTTAGAATTTAATACCACTGTTTTATCGGTATTATTGGTATAACTTAAATTAAAAGTAGTTTTACTGTTTCCGCCATTTACACTAACATTATTGCTTTGCATCATACCATTTCTGCCCAACACTAATTTCTGCCAATCTACCGGTGCAATACTTTTATATACTGATAAAGTATCCCAGGTTGTTCCATAGGTTTTTGCAAATGTGGCACTATCGGTTGAATTTGATCTGGAACGCTCATAATTCCATCGAATAAATTCCCAGGGACTCATAACGGGAAGTTCTTTGGCTAATTTTTCTAAACCAATAAACCCGTTGTACGACATACGGAGTTTACCCTGTCTTCCGCCTTTTGTTGTAATAATAACTACGCCATTGGCACCTCGTGCGCCATAAATGGCAGTAGCTGCTGCATCTTTCAATACATCAATACTTTGTATATCTTGTGGCGCTAAAGAAGCTAAAGCATTTTCAATTTGTACCCCATCAACAATATATAAAGGAGAATTATCTTGTGTAATAGAACCACCGCCACGAACACGAATGGTAATATTTGCATCTGGTGAACCCTCAGAACTGGTAATTTGAACCCCCGCCAATCGTCCTGCTAATGCCTCGGCAGCAGAATTGATGGGAATATCTTTTAAATCTTTCGCTCCGACAGAAGATACAGAAGCCAATAAATCTTTACGTTTTACGGTTTGATAACCAATTACCACTACTTCATTGCCCGCATCATTCGTTCTGGTAAGGTGTACTGAAATATTGCCGGCGGCATGCACATCAACCGTTTTAGTAGCATAACCAACATAGCTGATCAATAAACTGTTTTTATCGCCATCATTAAGAACAGATAAAGTAAAATTTCCGTTATTATCTGTTTGAACACCTTTCTTTGAGCCTGCAATGACAACGGATGCACCGGCTAAAGGTTCATTATCCTCACCCACAACTTTTCCTTTAATTTGTCGGGTAGATATTTGAGAGAAGGCAGTAAAGCATACAGACAAGAGAATACATACAAGTGTGCCAATTTTTTTCATACAGCAATTTGTTTTTAAAACATACAACAAAAAAAGCCGGGTATTTATAACCCTTATTTAGCAATCGTTTAAAGCATTTGGTACTTCAATGCTAATTAGATATTTCGTGTTGGCATAGCATTAACAATTATTTTTTTACGCAAACGTTCCCGATAACGATGGAGTTGATAATGCACATGACAACGAAACCTGCTTCTATCTTTTTAGCATCCATTCAACTATACCACTACTTACATTTATTTTTCCAGTTCAATGAAATATGTTATTTTGATCAAAAAAATATGGATGGCTTTTTTAAAAATGTTACAATCCGTTGGAGTGATCTGGATCCCAATTTTCATGTAAGACATAGTGTTTATTATGATTGGGGTGCTTATGTAAGAATTTGCTATTTGAACGAAACCGGTTTAACGCCACAATTACTTTTGCAACACCATCTTGGTCCTATTCTTTTTAGAGAGGAAGCCATTTTTAAAAAAGAAATTCATTTTAATGATGTGATTTATGTAAATGTGAGCATGCGTTCAGCAACAGCAAGTGGTACCCGTTGGAGTTTACAACATGAATTACTAAATAAAAATGGAACTTTACATGCCATTATTAATATAGATGGTGCCTGGATGGATACGAAAGCACGTAAATTAACAGAACCACCTGAAATTTTTCTTCAAAAATTTTTAGCAATGCCAAAAACAGAAAATTTTATGCTTTTGTAATTGCTTGAAAATAATATGATATTTAGCTGCGCGATATAGCCAACTCTAATCCTCTTAATTCCGCCAAACCTCGTAAACGCCCTATGGCTGAATAACCGGGATAGGTTTTCTTTTTCAAATCATCCAACATTTGATGCCCATGATCAGGACGCATCGGTATACTTATTTTTCGCTGTTGCATAACTTGCCACAATGCTTTTACAACAGCATACATATCTACATCTCCTTCTAAATGATTGGCTTCATAAAAATTACCATCCGCATCTCGTTTTGTGCTGCGGAGATGAATAAAATGGATATGACCTGCAAAACGCTCAATCATGGCTAATAAATCATTATCAGCCCTTACACCAAATGATCCGGTACAGAAACAAATACCATTGGCAGATGAGGGTGCTGCTGTCAGTAAATCTGCCACATCGGCTTCAGTGCTTACTATTCTGGGCAAACCAAGCATCGGGTAAGGTGGATCATCAGGATGAATAGCCAATTTTAAACCTGTCGATTCGGCAACCGGAACAACTTGCTGCAAAAAGTAAAATAAATTTTGCTTTAATTTTAAAGCGTCAATCGCTTTATATTCCTGAAGTGCTTTTAAAATTTGTTTGGGTGTAAACCTTTCCTCACTTCCGGGCAACCCAAGGAGGGCATTATTAAAAAGTGTTTTTTTTTCTTCATCATTCATTGATTGAAATGTATGCCATGCATTTTCTTTTTCAATAGCTGTATATTCTGCTGCTGCGCCGGGCCTTTGCAACATAAATAAATCAAATGCAATAAAAGTCAGTCGGTCAAAATACAAGGCTTTACTGCCATCGGGCATGGTATAATTTACATTTGTGCGCATCCAGTCTAATATGGGCATGAAATTATAGGTAATTACCTCTAAGCCACATTGAGAAAGGTTTTCAAGGCTTTTTTTATAATTAGTAATGTATACTTCGAAATTTCCTTTCTGTTTTTTGACAGCCTCATGCACGGGCAAACTTTCTACAACAGTCCATTTAAGGCCAACAGCCTCAATCATCTTTTTTCTTTCCAGAATGGCATCAACAGACCAAACATCACCTACCGGAATATGATGCAGTGCCGTTACTACACCGCTACAGCCGGCTTGTTTGATATCTTGTAAACTTACAGGGTCAGTTGGACCAAACCAACGCATGGTTTGTTGCATGAAATATTGTTGATTCATAGATGAACAGGAATTATTTTATAAAATATGCCGATGAAGAATCACCGGCAGTTACTAAACGACTACTTATGCATAAAGATAAAGCGATAAGGAGTTTTGTACACAAAATTTTTGGGGGAGACAATTCAACTACTATTTGTTTTATTGAATATTGTTTGTAAGTAAAAGATAAGCTAACAGGCAAAGGGGGTTTGTTGCCATGTTAACTTATCTTACTTAATATATGCACGGTTAAATCATTTGCATGAATTATTATTGTTGTGCTTTAAGTGCATTTAAAAATCCACTATATGCAGGTTTTCTTGCAAAATTGGCATCAAATAATAATGGGTTATCAACTTTTTTCTGAGATGTGATAATCCAACTTTCAGGATCATCAACGCCCCAAACTGTAATGCCATAGCGTTGCGCTTTGGGAATATATTTTAAATAAGAGTTTACAACATAATTATACATATCTGCCTGATAGCCATAAAATAGTGAGGTTGGCATAAATCCGGTTTTATCATTCGGATTAATACGAACATCTAATTCTGAAATTCTAATCAATAAGCCGGTAGCTGCCAGTTTTTGGAACATAGCATCAATACCTGCATAACTGGTATTCCAGGCAATATGCATTTGTGTTCCAATGCCATCTACTTTTGCACCATTTGCTTTTAAAAATTTAACATACGAAATCAACGAATCTAATTTTACTGAATTAGATTCTAAACCATAATCGTTTATGAACAATAATGCATTAGGATCTGCCGCTTGTGCATACTGAAATGCATGCAGGGGATAAGTATTTCCCATATAATTTGACCAAACCAAAACATCCGATCCTGTTATGGAAGTATTACTGTTATTGCGCAATGTACCATTATCGGCAAATAATTCATTGATAACATCCCAGTCTTTTACCACTCCTTTATATCGGGTAACTGTATTGGTAATAAAATTATTGAGTGCCGAATCTAACTTCACCGCAATTTGCGAGCCTGATGGCGCTGCTATTACCTGCTTTACACTGGCATTATCAATATAATAGGTATTAGCGGCTTGCCCCATGTCAAACAAAATTCTGGTTTGAGGTGAGTTTGCAGTGATTGTCCAGGTAATTAATTGCCAGCTTGTACCAATGGTCTGATCTCCCTGATATTGGGCAGAACCACCGCCACTGGTTTGGGTAGAAAGACGGATAGAACCACCCGCAGCTGCTGCATATACCCAATAAGAAACGGTATATTGATGACCAACCGTTGTATTAAACAAATCACTGGCTACCTGAACTTTCCATTGACTACCGGGGTTGGCAACAGGATTAACCACCATCATTGCACGTGTGCCACTATGCACTTGACTCGGGGTTGTTGTTACAGAAATGGTAGCACCGTTAGATGCATTATAAGTTGACCAGTTACTAAAAGAAGTTGCATTACCCAACTCAAAACCGGGATTCGCCAGTAATTCAGTTGCTGCAGGAATTGTAATACCAGCATAACTTTTTAAGTAAGTAGCGTTTTGGTTTTGATGCCAGCCTAAAGTATGTCCATAAATTTGTAAACCTGCATTTACACATGCATTCACCAGTGCATCTGTATTGGTATAATTTAAACTACCATCATTTTGAACAATAGCGCCATGCTTCATTTGATAACCAAACGTTACACTATTTGCTTCCCGGGTAACTGTTCCGGCATAAACCGGATTATTCAACATAGGGGTGTAATCAATTGCCAACCCAAACGGAAAACCATCTGCTGTGGCTGCTGTTTTAATCAATCCGAATGTATCTGAATAATTGCCCGGATTCATAATATTATTTACCGGAACCTTTTTGCAGGAAGATAATCCTGCATAACAGCAAATCGGCAAGGCTATATAAAGCAATACTTTTTTCATATAATTTGTTTTCTTATTAAAAAAAATTAATACCCCGGATTTTGATATTGTGCCCTATTTGCATCAGCAGTAGCATTCAACTGACTTTGGGGAATAGGCCTGAGTGTATGAAATGGTTGAATATTTGCGGCACCATCCGGATTATACAATTGTACACGCTGCACCAATTTACCGCGCATGGCCAGATCGGGCCATCTTAGGCTTTCGCCGCATAATTCTCTGGTTCTTTCATCTAAAATAAAATCAAGTGTTACCTGCGATGCATTGATATCCATTGCAACTACACGGGCTGATAAGTCGGATGCAGATAAACCGGGCCTGTAAGCAGCTCTCTCCCGAATTACATTGATAAGTGTAACTGCCTGATTAACCTTTCCGGTTTGAAAAGCAGCCTCAGCAGCCAATAAATACAATTCAGATAATTTTGCAACAGGAAATGGGCGTCCGCCCTCATCATTGGCCTGCATTTTTTTACTGTCTTCATATTTGCGTAAAGAAGGATAAATATTTTGGGTGGTGGTACCTCCAATAATATAAAACTCTCTCGGAGCAATTACCCTGTAAGGTTTTGGAATGGCATTCATAGAATCGGCCATTGCATTGGTATATGCCAAAACAAAAGCGGTATCACCTACATTAAAACCGCCACCTGCCTGGGTTGCCAGCCATACCGTTCTAAAGCTGCCATCATATCTGCTATCATTCAATTTATCAGCAAAAGCAACATTATATAACCATGCTGTAGGGCAAAACCTTCTAATTGGCCTGCCATATAATACAGTTCGTGTTGCACATGGCGCAGTAGATGAATTTGCCTTAGGTGATTTAACCGTAGTATAATCGGGAGTAAAATCATTGCTTGCATCTACACCTTTACCGCCTCCAATGCCTGATGGATTACCTACTTCATTATCGTTATTATCACCCGGAATCCTTTCAACAGAGTATAAAATTTCCGGATTATATTCATTCCCTTCTCTATTCACATCAGCAAAATTTTGCAGTAAAGATGTTCCGTACTTAGCCTGATTATTAATTACTTCCATTGCGGCATTATAAGCATTTGCAAAATCAGAACTTTGTTTTGCGGCAGAGTATGCTCTAAAAATATAGGTTCGTGCCAGCATTAAATAAGCTGCCGCTTTTGAAAGTTTGAATGTATTGGCCGGGCGCTGGTCGGGCAAGTACTGTGTAGCATAGGTAAAATCATTAATCATAGCCTGATAATCTTTTACCAGCAAATCGGCGGTAGGTAAGCGATTAAAACCTTGATATGGAGTTGCGTTAAAATGCAAATCGCCTGCACCTAAATCAGTAGGTACTGCACCAAATTGTTCAACCAATAACAAATAGTATAACCCACGGAGAAAACGCGCCTGGGCAACAATTCCATTACGAATGGTGGTATCCATGTTTACAGTTGGGGCTAAATCAACCACTGCATTGGCTAAATTAATATTGGAGTAATTTCTGTTCCAAGGCGTCAATATGGCGCCGTTAGAAGCATCTAACGTATAATTACCTAACGTTAAATAATCAGCAGTACCACCGGCACCGGTTCTTGGCTGGTCTGCATAGGTCCATTCATCTGTTCCGTCACAGGTAATACCTACTGCACCTTCTGGGCCGTAATTAAAGCGCATACCGGAGTATAAAGCATTAACAGCACTTTGTAATCCGGTAGGTGTTTTAAAATAATCTACCGTAAAAACTGTGTAAGGGTGCTCTTGTAACTTTTTACTACACCCAACACTTAACATAGCAACCAAAGCAGCTGGTATGACTGAAATTTTATACAATGATTTCATATATATTATTTTAAATATTAAAAGCTAATATTGGCACCTACAATAAAATTTCTGGGAAGTGGTGTACTGGCATTAATGGTAACCATGCCATTATTACCACTTCTTAAATTTCCCGGATTTCCCACACCTGCATTACCTACATTGGTACCAATCGGGTCAATACCGGTTTGGTTTTTATAGGGAGAGAAAAGAAAACCAACATTATCTACTGTGAAATACAAGCGAATTGACTGTGCATTAACTCTTTTCAGCATGCGATCTCTAAAGCTATATCCCAGATTGATGCTTCTAATTTGAACAAAAGAAGCATTGTAATAACCGAGTGTTGTCCACGCAGTACTAATTGGACTGATGGATGTTGATGGCTCGGGAAACCAGTTGGTTGGGCTGGTTGGTGTCCAGTAATCTACTTTAATACCATTTCTTTTACCATCCATTACCGTTAAATAAGAAGCAACAGGCTGATGAATCTGACTCACCAATAACCCGCCAAATCGTGCGTACGCTACAATCGACAAATCGAAATTTTTATAGGCAAACCGATTGGTCATACCGCCTTGTAATTTCGCATCACCATTACCAATCACATATCTGTCATTATTCGCATCAATTTTACCATCCGGTTTTCCGCCCGGACCGCTATGGTCTTCTAACTTAATTTGACCGGGAACAGAACCATATTGCGCAGCTTGTGCAGCTTCATTTTTCTGCCAGATTCCCAACTTTTTATAATCATAAATTGCTGTCATGGAATAACCAACAAATAACTGATTGGCAATATCCTGTGCTATTCCACTACTTAAGCTAAGCAGCTTGTTCTGATTGAAGAACAAATTCAAATCAGTTGTCCAGCTAAACCCATGCCTGTTTTGAATATTGATGGTAGAGACGGTAAATTCCATACCCTGATTTTGCATAGATCCTACATTGGTTGTATAATTTCCTGAAACACCTGAAGTTGGAGGCAACACCACACTGTACAAAATTTTATCGGTATGCTGATGATAATATTCTATTGAACCTGTAATTCTGTTTTTCAAAATTTCGAAATCAATACCTACGTTAACAGTTTTGGTATATTCCCAGTCTAAGTTTGGGTTTGGTAATGCAGAAACATTGTAACCTGTTACAACAGTTGGGCCATAATTATAGCGAATTACATTTCCCGGACTTGCCAAACCATTATTATTAGAAACCAGTCCTAATGATGAATATGGATTAATGGACTGATTAGAGGTTTGCCCAAAGCCTGCCCTTAATTTTAAATTAGAAAAGTTATTGGATAAAAATTTGCTGTTTCTAAAAAATTGTTCATTATTCAAATTCCAACCTGCAGAAACCGCAGGATACTGATGCCATTTATGCCCGTTGGCTAATCTTGAAGAACCATCTATCCTACCGGTGAGCGTTAGCATATACCGATTATCATAATTATAATTTAAACGCCCCATGTAAGATATCAGTGCCCATGACTGCTCACCTCCGCCTACTGCAGGTGCAGGTGTAGGATTTGACAGGCCTAAAGCATAGAATTGAGAAAAATTATCGGTAATTGAATCTTTGCTTACAGAAGTATTATGTGTGTGGTACTCCTGAATACTATACAGACCTGTAAAATTTAAACGATGTTTTTTGATTGATTTATCATAGGTTAATATATTTTCAACAGTATAACCCCAGGCTTCGGCATTGTTTACATAAGCAGTATTCCCTTTTTGAGGTCGGAAATAACTGGGATTGATGCCAGAGGGATCATCTGATGCCTGAAACTGATCATCTTCTTCCTGTGTATAATTTAAACCAATATTGGCACGGTATTTTAAACCGGGCATGATCTGATATTCAGCATACAAACTATTAAAAGTTCTTAATCTTCTTACTCTGTCAACCCAGCTATTGTTATTGTGATTAAGCAACAAGGGGCTGTATTGAATTTGTCTGTCATCATTATTGCCATTAGGTGCAGTAATTATTTTTCCGGTGCTATCATAAGCCGGCATTAAAGGGCTTAAAGCTAATATAGGGAACATGGGATTCACAAATTGAGAACCGTTGGTAACACCCACACTGTTCATGGTATTTAAACCAATTTTTATTTTATTACCTACTTTTGAGTCGATGGTTGCTCTAACAGAATAACGGGTAAAATCCTGTCCGGGTAATAATGCAGTTTCGTTATAATAACCACCACCGAGCGAGAATGTACTACCGTTAGCCGTTCCGCCTGATACAGTAATATTTTGATCCGTTTTATGAGAATTTTGATACATCAGATTCTGCCAGTCAGTAGATTTACCCGAAGCCATATATGCCAGTTCTTCCGGCTCATAACCCTGATTCCATGGAGAGATGTTGCGCATAGCCTGATATTCGGCGGCATTAAATACCGGATATTTATTAGATACGGTTCCAATACCATAATAGCCACTGTAGGAAACTCTGGTAGCGCCTGCTTTTCCACGTTTGGTAGTAACCAACAATACTCCGTTTGCACCCCTTGATCCATAAATGGCCGTAGCCGAAGCATCTTTCAATATTTCTACCGAAGCAACATCATCGGGATTAATATCATTTAAACTACCATCATAAGGAATACCATCTAATACCAATAACGGATCATTCGAACCACTGATTGACCTTGTACCACGGATACGGATTTGCGCACCTGAACCTGGCTTGGTTCCTACTGTCTGTATTTCTAAACCCGCTGCTTTACCTTGTAAGGCTTGTTGCATATTGGCAACCGGTACATCCCTTAAAGTCTGTTCATTTACAGAAGATACAGATCCGGTAACATCACGCTTACGTTGTGTTCCATAACCAACTACTACCACCTGATCTAAATCATTATTGGCAGATTGCAATTGAATAGAAATATCAGATGTATTTTTATTGATATCAATAAACTTGTTTTGATAACCAACATAACTTATTACTAAAGTTGACTTTTCAGGAACAGAAAGTGAAAATGCACCCCGTTCATTTGTAGTAGTGCCAACTTTTAATCCCTGAACAGTAACAGAGGCACCTACAACCGGTTCATTCTTTTCATTTACTACAACCCCTTTCACAATTTTTCTTGACTCATTATTTTGAGCATAAAGTAGCTGAGTGGAAACAATCAATAAAAAAGTTGAGAATATGGCTAATGAAAATGAGAAATGAAACTGCCGTATTAACCTGCCTGGCAGTTGCTTCATTTTTTGAGCAATCATTTTTTTCATAATTATTTGTTTTGGTATTTATTTATTTCTCTTTACTGAGTGGTTCAGTTTAATTATTTTTTTAAATTATTAGCTCGAATTGAAATTATATTGCATAATTAAATTAGTTAATAAGAAAATAAAATTTAATTTGATATTATAGAAAGAGATGCTGGTTTAGAAGCACCTAGTTCAATGCTTCGTTTATCCGGCAAGGAGCCTCCTGCATAAATATCAATGGTTCCTTTCGGTAAATATGATTCACCTTTCTCATTTACCAATTCCAACATATCCGGGCTTATGATAAATGAAACTTTTTGAGATGCACCAGCACGAAGATTAATTTTTTTGAATGCTTTTAGAGCATAAACCGGCGCATCCGCAGGTGCATCTTTATGTTGAACATATAATTGCACCACTTCAGAACCATCATATTTGCCGGTATTTTGAACTGTAACAGTAAATTGAATACTGTCTTTTGCTTGAATATTTGATTTACTAACAACCGGCTTGTTATATGAAAAATGAGTGTAACTCAATCCAAAACCAAATGGATACATGGGTGTTGACTTCATAAAGCGATATGTACGGCCCTGCATACTGTAATCATCATAAGGCGGTAATTGATCATAAGACATAGGAAATGTAACAGGTAATTTTCCTGATGGTGAAGATTTTCCAAAAATAATATCAGCTACTGCATTACCTCCTTCTTCACCCGGATACCAGGCCAATAAAACCGCATCTGCCAATTGATGCACTTCTGACAAATTCATTGGACTACCACCTGTAATAATAACAATGATTGGTTTCTTATTCCCCTCTCTTAACTTTTTTAGAAAATCAATTTGATTTTGTGGAATATTATAATTTAAACGATCTCCATAGGTTGAAGAAGCAATTGATTCGCCTTCTTCGCCTTCCAATAATCCTGAAATACCTAATACAGCAATGGTTACATCAGAATTTTTAGCATCACCGGTAGTCCAATCAATTGGATTCGCAGATGGCCTGTCTAATAAACATCCCATTTTATATTGCAACTGACTACCCGTTGCAATATGATTAGCAAAACCTTCTAAAAACGTAACCAACCGGTTATTTACGCCATAATAGTTTCCTAATAACACATCAACGTTCGATGCGTTTGGACCTGTAATAAAATATCTCGGTAAATTATTTTTTAGAGGAAGTACACCATCATTTTTTAGTAATACAACAGACTGTAAGGCAACTTCTTTGGCTAATGAACGATGAGCAGAGCTATTAATAACTGACTCCGATATCTTGTTATACGGATTGGCATTTGCGTCATCAAACATGCCCAGTTTAAAACGAGTAGCTAACAGTTCTGCTAGTGCGCTATCAATTGTTGATTCATTGATTAAATGTTGGTGTACCGCATCAATCAAGGCAGGATATTCAACACCGCAATCCAAACTCACACCTTTTTCAACAGAAAGGGCAACCGCCTCTGCTGCAGTTTTTACATACTTATGGCCTTCATAAATATCACTAATTGCACCACAATCAGAAACAACATGCCCTTTAAAATTCCATTCCTTTCTTAATATATCATCCAACAAAAAAGTATTTGTGCAACAGGGCTCACCATTCGTACTATTGTATGCACACATAACAGCCTCAACATGTGCATCTTTTACCAAAGCTTTAAAAGCAGGCAAATAGGTTTCTCTTAAATCTTTTATAGAAGCAACCGCATTAAAGGAGTGACGCAATCGCTCCGGCCCACTATGTACCGCAAAATGTTTTGCACAGGCAGCTACTTTTAAATAATTGGGATTATTGCCTTGCAGTCCTTTTACAAAAGCAACGCCAATCTTTGCAGTTAACATTGGATCTTCTCCATAAGTTTCCTGCCCTCTTCCCCAACGTGGATCCCTGAAAATATTGATATTAGGTGTCCAAAAAGTTAAACCAGCATATTGTTCATAAATACCACGTTTTACAGATGCAGTATACATAGCCCTTGCTTCATCGGAAATGGCTGTAGCCTCTGCAAAAGCAAGGCTATCATTAAAAGTAGCAGCTAAACCAATTGCTTGCGGAAATACCGTTGCAACACTAGACCTGGCAACGCCGTGCAATGATTCATTCCACCAATTATAAGAAGGTATGTTTAACCGTGGAATAGCAGGGCTGTTATTCATCATCTGACTTACCTTTTCTTCAAGCGTTAAGCGACTGATAAGATCATTTACCCTGACAGGTATAGGAAGAGCTGGATTTAAATAAGATGCAGATTGGGCTATAGCAAAATGAATTTGCAGCAACAAAAAGAAGTAGGTTAATTGATAACTAAACCTTTTCATAAAGCAAGCATTTTAGGTAACAGCAAACCTTTTAACAGGTCATAATTTTATAAAAGCATTCGTTTGACAAAACGAATATAGAAAAGAATTTTAAAAAATGCAACCGATTGCAAAAAAATTTTAAAAAAAATTAGAATTACTTTGTACCGCTTACTAATTATACATTATTGAACATGGCCCCTGAAAAAGAAGTTACTATATACGATATAGCACGGTATTTAAACTTATCGGCGGCAACTATAAGCCGCGGATTAAAAGACCATCCTGCCATCAACAAAAAAACAAAGAAAAAAATTATAGAAGCCGCAAAAACATTAGGGTACCGCAGTAATATGTTTGCCAGTAATTTGCGGACACGACAAACCAAAACTATCGGTGTAATTATACCCCGTTTGAACAGCTACTTTATGTCAACGGTAATTGCAGGCATTGAAAGTATTGCCAATGAAGAAGGCTATAACCTTATCATCAGTCAGTCGCTGGAAAGTACCGAAAAAGAAGCTGCAAACGCCATTACCATGTTCAACAGCCGCGTAGACGGGGTGCTGGTTTCATTAGCATCAGATACAAATAACGTAGACCACTTCAACGCTTTTCTACAGAAAAAAATTCCAATCATTTACTTTGATAGGACAATGGCTACATCTGACTGCATGGGCATTTCGATCGATAATTTTAAAGCAGCATTTGAAATAACTACGCATTTGATTGAGCAGGGTTGCAAACGCATTATGCATTTGGGAGGAAATATTACCCGCAACGTATATGCCGACCGTTTAGCCGGCTATAAAGCAGCTTTAAAAAAAGCAGGCCTACCTGTTCACGAAAATCTGATACAATTCAGCAATTTAAGCGATGAAGCAGGTACAGAAGCAGGAAAATACATTTGTTCGCTTACTCAAAAACCAGACGCAGTATTTGCCGCAAACGATACCTGTGCCACTTATTGTATGTTGTATTTAAAACAACATGGCTATAAAATTCCTACCGACATTTTGTTTGCCGGATTTAACAACGACCCCATCAGCAAAGTAGTAGAACCCAATTTAACTACTATTAATTACCCGGGCTATGCTATGGGGCAAATTGCGGCCACTAACCTCATCAATCACCTTAAAGGCATAGCCGATATCAGCACAACAAATATTGTTATTCTAAGATCCGAACTCATTATAAGAGCATCTTCAAAAAAATAAAAATTTGTCAATTGGTTCAAAATACAGAATTTTACGCAACCGATTGCAATTATGACCCCAAAAAAAGATGTTACCATATATGATATTGCCAGGCAGTTGAACATTTCTACATCAACTGTAAGCAGAGCTTTACAAGACCATCCGGCTGTAAACAAGCTTACCAAAAAAAAAGTATTCAAAACTGCCAGAGAAATTGGCTATCAATACAACACTTTTGCAGGCAGTCTTCGTAAAAAATCAACCAGTACCATCGGGGTAATTGTGCATGAATTAAACAGTAATTTTATTACTTCCGTTTTAGCAGGAATTGAAAAGGTAACTTCAGAAGCCGGTTATGATATTATTATTGCACACTCATCAGAAAGCTATACAAAAGAAGCCGCTAATGCCGTTAACTTATTTCATAAACGCGTAGATGGATTAATTGCATCATTAGCATTCGACACAAAAAATCTCGATCATTACCAACCTTTTCATAAAAAAGGCATTCCGATAGTGTTTTTCGATCGGGTTGAACCAACCGATAATAGCACTGTTGTAGTAATTGATAATTTTAAATGTGGATATCAGGCAACCAAACATTTAATTGATCAGGGCTGCAAACGCATAGCACACATAACTGCAAGCTTAAACAGAAATGTGTATGCACAACGATATCAGGGTTACAAAAAAGCCCTATCTGAACATAATTTACCTTTTGAAAAAAAACAAGTTATTATTAATGACCTGAGCGAGGAAGCTGCCCGTAATGCAGCATATCAATTATTACAATGTACACAAATTCCGGATGGTGTTTTCATTACAAATGATTTTACTGCAGCTGTCTTTATTCAAACATTAAAAGAAAATGGTATTGTAGTTCCAGACGATATTGCCATAGTAGGTTTTAACAATGATGCCATTAGTAAGTTGATTGAGCCAAAAATTACTACATTTAATTATCCGGGTATTGAAATGGGTGAAATAGCCGCCAGGCAACTGGTTGCTCATTTAAAAGGCGAACAAAACCTGCAGCTCACCAATACAATTATTATCCGTTCTGATTTAATTATACGGGAATCTTCTCTTAAAAAACATACCCCACTTAGTATTGCCGGAACCTAAATAAAGAACACACTAAAAAATAATTTAATTAGCATGACTAATAACAAACCTTTAAAAACAGCTATCGTTACCGGTGGTGGCTCCGGAATAGGATTAGCAATTACTGAATTGTTCATTCAAAATGGCATACGAACCATTATTATTGGCAGAGATGTAAAAAAATTGCAAGCAACTAAAGAAAAACTAGGCGAATTATGTATTCCCATAGCATTTAATCTGACAGAGTTTGAAAAAATTTCGGAATTAACAGATTCACTAATAATGGAATATGGCCCCATTCATACGTTGGTAAATAATGCAGGAATTAATTTAAAAAAAGATTTTATATTAGTTACGCACCAAGAATTTGAAAATATACTATCAACAAACGTAACAGCGGTATTTGCACTCTCTAAAGCGGTGGTTAAACATATGCGGTCTGAAAAAAATGGCAATATTATCAACATTAGTTCAATGGCTTCGCAATATGGCATTCCAAAAGTAATTGCTTATACCGCATCTAAAGCTGCTATTGAAGGCATGACAAAAGCAATGGCAGTAGAGCTTTCGCCAATGGGTATACGTGTAAATTGTATAGCACCCGGATTTATAGCTACTGAAATGAGCGCCAAAGCACTAAATGACGATAAAGAAAGAATGCAAAAGGTACTTTCAAGAACACCTCTTGGCGTTTTAGGAAGGCCTGAAGATATTGCTGCGGCAGCTTTATTCCTATCATCAGATGCTGCAAAATTTATTACCGGAACCATTTTGCCTGTTGATGGCGGCAATTCAATTGGCTTTTAACCTCAAAAAGAATGATGCTATGATAAAAAAAACAATAGCAATTGTTTTATTCATCGGATGTGTGCATGCAATGTTCGCTCAATCGTTTATTGTTTTCAACAAACAGGAAAATACCTGGAATATAACTGACCCCAAACAAAACCTGTCAATTTATACCGATGATACAGATGACTGGCTGGTGCAAAAATCAGCAGCTTTGTTGCAATCTGATTTAGAAAAAGTGATTGGCAGAAATATTGCACTTACACATGATTTACAACATGCACAGGAAAATTTAATCATAATTGGAAGCATAAAAGGTTCAACAACTATCAACAGTTTAAAAGAATCTCATCAAATAAATGTAGATGCCATTAATAGCCAATGGGAAGCTTTTCAGTTACAAACAGTTGAAAAACCTTTTAAAAATGTATCGAAAGCATTCATCATTACCGGAAGCGATAAACGTGGAACGGCTTACGGAGTATTTGAATTTTCGAAACAAGCAGGAGTTTCTCCATGGTATTGGTGGGCAGACGTTCCAATTGAACAGCATAAAAATATTTTTATAAAAAATGGAATACACACATTCAAATCTCCAACCGTACAATACCGAGGTATATTTATTAATGATGAAGCGCCTGCATTTTCAGGATGGGCAAAAGAAAAATTTGGCGGCGTTAATCACCATGTGTATGAAAAAATATTTGAATTGCTATTACGTTTAAAGGCAAATTACTTATGGCCTGCTATGTGGGGCAATGCTTTTAATAATGATGATACCCTTAACCCGATTTTAGCAAATAAATACGGCATTGTTATGGGCACATCGCATCACGAACCAATGATGCGGGCACAACAGGAATGGAAACGATATGGGCATGGTGAATGGAATTACCAAACCAATCAGGCTGTATTAGATTCTTTTTGGAAAAAAGGAATCGAGAATATGGATCATCACGAAAGCATTGTTACCATTGGTATGCGTGGTGATGGGGATGAACCGATGACGACCGGTACTGCTACTGCATTATTAGAAAAAATAGTAGCACGTCAAAGAAAAATAATAGAAGAAGTAACACATCTACCTGCAGCAGAAACGCCACAAGTTTGGGCATTGTATAAAGAGGTGCAAGATTATTATGATAAAGGCATGCGTGTACCCGATGATGTTACATTATTATTGTGTGATGACAACTGGGGCAATATTAGAAGATTACCAAAACTTTCTGATACAGGAAGAACCGGAGGTTATGGCATCTATTACCACTTTGATTACGTAGGTGACCCAAGAAATTACAAATGGATTAATACCAATAATATTGCAAGAGTTTGGGAACAAATGCATCTGGCCTATGAATACCATGTTAGAAAAATATGGATTGTAAACGTTGGAGATATAAAACCAATGGAATTACCCATTAGCTTTTTTTTAGATTATGCATGGAATACGCACCAATGGGATGCAGATAAAATATTGCAATATCATGTTCAATGGGCTACACAGCAATTTGGGAAAAAATATGCCAATAAAATTGCAGACATCTTAATTAAAGATGCACAATATAATAGCAGAAGAAAACCGGAGTTATTGTCACCGGAAACTTATAGTCTGATACATTATCATGAGTTCCAAAAAATTGTAGATGAATACACTCAAATTGAAAATGAAGCAACAAAAATTAATCAGTTGTTGCCACAAAAATATCAGAATGCATTTTATCAATTAGTATTATATCCGATAATAGCAAGCGCCAATTTGAATAAGATGTATTTGGCAGCCGCAAAAAACAGATGGTATGCCAATCAAAACAACAGTAAAATAGCACAATTATATGGCGATAGTGTTCATTATTTTTTCAAAAAAGATTCGTTGATGGCCAATTATTACAACCACGAGCTATCCAATGGGAAATGGAATCACATGATGGATCAAACACATATTGGCTATACCTACTGGCAACAACCGCCGGTCAATAAAATGCCGGAAATTTATTTAACACCATTTTCGGATAGTACCCATCATCAATCAGAAAAAAACACAAAGCAAATTCATCCAAAATTTTTTAACAATAGCATTGCTTCAAAAAATAAAAATTATTTCATGGAACAAGATGGATATGTGTCAATAGAAGCAGTACATTTTTCAGAGCAAACCCAAAGTAATGGTATGCACTGGCAAAAAATTCCATATATCGGTAGAACAAACGGTGGTATTACTGCATTTCCAGTAACGGCACAACAACAAAATACAGGCACCAATGCCACTACATTAGTATATTATTTTTATGCAACAGACACTGGTAGTATAAAAATAAATGCATACTTCTCTCCCACATTAAACATCCACCATGATGAAGGACTAAAATATGCAATTGCAATTGATCAGGAAACGCCTCAAATCATATCCATCAATAAAAATGATGATAATCCAAGAGAATGGGGCAAATGGGTGTCAGATAATATCATTATTAAAACAACCGGCCACCATCTTCAACAACCCGGATTACATAAAATAACTTATACATTAATTAACACAGCCGTGGTGCTTCAAAAATTAGTGATTGATCTGGGTGGTTTAAAAGAAAGTTATCTGGGACCACCAGAATCAAAAAAAAATTAAAATGAAATACCTCATTCCCATTTTTTCATACTTCATACTGTGTATGCATCAACCGGCATTAGGGAATGTAACATTACCCAAATTGGTTGGTGACAGTATGATATTGCAAAGAAATGTACCTGCTAAAATATGGGGATGGGCATTGCCGGGTGAAGCAGTTCATATTCAATTTATTTCAAAAGATTTTAACACCATTACCGGAAAGAACGGGCATTGGGAAATTACATTACCGGCTATGCAGGCCGGTGGCCCTTATTCCATGAATATAATAGGTAGCAATCGCATTGTATTGAAAGATATATTCATTGGTGATGTTTGGGTATGTGCCGGACAGTCAAATATGGTACATCAATTGGGCATACATCTTTATACTTACGCCAATGAAATAAAGCAGGACAATTTCCCACAAATCAGGCAATTCATAGTGCCTGCCACTGCCAATTTATTAAAGCCTGATACTAATTTTACTTCAGGCAGATGGAACTCTGCTACCGGACAAAATTTGCTGCAATTTTCAGCAGTTGCCTATTTTTTTGCAAGAAAATTATTTGAAAAATATCATATTCCTATCGGCATTATTAATGCTAGTGTTGGCGGCACTTCTATTGAAGCCTGGATCAGTGAAGCAGGATTAAAACCTTTTTCTGATATTCAAAATTTAATACAAAAAAACAGAAATAACGAATATATACAGAAAAAAATAAATAAAATTTTGGCAACAAATAAAACTTTACAAACCATTTTGGAAGATGATAGAGGAATAACAGAAAGCCCAAAATGGTATGATACCAATTATATTCCTAAAGAATGGCACAACATGAATGTGCCCGGATATTGGAACGATCAAAGTATCCGTAATGTAAATGGTGTGGTATGGTATAGAAAAAACATACACATACCCAATACTTTCACTGGCATTGCTGCTGAATTAGCATTAGGCAGAATAGTAGATGCGGATGAAGTATACATCAATGGCATATTAGTTGGTAAAACTGCTTACCAATATCCACAACGTTACTATCATTTGCCTACAGGTATTTTAAAACCAGGTAATAATACCATTGTAATTAGAATTACGAATACAAATGGAAAAGGTGGTTTTGTGCCGGATAAACCATATTATATTGCCGCTGCAAATGATACTATCGGTTTAAAAGGTGACTGGCAATTTAAAGTTGGCATAGCATTGCCTCGTAATCAAATATTTTCCAATGACTTTTCAATCCAAAATCAACCTGCCGCTTTATACAATGGAATGATTGCATCCATTACAAATTACACTATCAAAGGAATATTGTGGTATCAGGGTGAGAGCAACATCTCAAATGCAGCACTATATATTCGACTATTCTCTGCACTTATTCAAGACTGGCGTAATAAATGGAGGCAGGGGAATTTGCCCTTTATTTATATTCAACTTCCCAATTATGGAGCAGTTCATTATGAACCTACAGAAAGTGATTGGGCTATTTTGCGTGAAGCGCAATTAAAAACATTAGCAGTTCCAAATACAGGAATGGCTGTTACAATTGATTTAGGAGAATGGAATGACATTCATCCTTCCAACAAAAAAGAAGTGGGCATCCGTTCAGCATTAGCTGCCGAAAAAATTGCTTATCAGGAAAACAATATTGTTTATTCCGGCCCAATATATCAATCTTCAAAAATAGAAAGTGATTCCATCATCATCCGCTTTAATCACGTAGGGAATGGTTTAATATCCATTGATGGTGAGTCTTTAAACCAATTCGCAATTGCCGGAGCAGATAAAAAATTTGTTTGGGCAAATGCAAAAATTGAAAACAATAAAGTTGTGGTTTGGAATAAAAATATTCAACACCCTGTATATGTTCGATATGCATGGGCAGATAATCCGCGTGACGCCAACCTATATAACGCGAACGGATTACCGGCTGCCCCCTTTAGAACAGATACAGATAATAAATAATGAAAACAATGAATTTATATTATTTATTTATTGCACTTTTATTTCCGTTATCTGCCCTTTTTGCACAAACAGATACTACATGGAATCAAAAAAAATGTGCAGTTGTACTTACTTATGATGATGGTTTAAATATAGATCTTAGTCATGTAATTCCAGCTTTAGATTCAGTGAATTTAAAAGCTACTTTTTATATATCAGATTATTTCAACGGTTTGAATGCTCAGCTTCTGCAATGGAAAAAAGTAGCAGCTGAGGGGCACGAACTTGGCAACCACACCATCTGGCATCCTTGCGATAGCAGATTATCGGGAAGAAATTTTGTACAATCTGATTATGATTTAGCCAACTACACTGTAAGAAGAATGGATAATGAAATTATAGCCATGAATAATTTCTTACAAGCTATAGATGGTGCAACAACCCGAACCTTTGCCTACCCATGTGGTGATACTAAAATACATGATACGGATTATTTAGCACCCTTATATAAAAATTTTATTGCTGCCAGAGGTGTAACACCCATGATGCAAAAAATAAACGAAATTAATATATACAACATAGGCTGCTACATCATGAATGGGCAATCTGGTGCAGCAATGATTGAGTTGGTTAAACAGGCTGAACAAACCCATTCCTTATTGGTATTTTTATTTCATGGGGTTGGTGGCGGGCATAGTTTAAATGTTAGGCTGGATGCGCATCATGTATTATTACAATATTTAAAAGCCCATGAAAATAGCATTTGGGTTGCACCGCTAAAAACAGTTGCTGCTTACATCAAAGAAAAACAAAACAAAAAATAAACAATCATCTACATTTTTATTTATTAAAACTTTACCATGAAAAGAAAACTTTTCCTTCTCACTACTTTTATAGTCCGAATTTTATGGCATGCAGATGCACAAAACAAATTGGGTTTAAAAGACTATTACAAAAACTATTTTCCTATAGGGGTGGCAGTAAGTGCCAAAAACATCATGAGTAGCGATACAACATTTATTTTAACGCAATTCAATAGTGTAACACCGGAAAATGCCATGAAAATGGGGTCCATCCACCCTAAAGAAAATGAATATAATTTTAAAGAAGCAGATGCCATAGTAGATTTTGCACAACGCCACCACTTAAAAGTAAGAGGCCATAATTTGTGTTGGCATGAACAAACACCTGATTGGATATTTACGGATAATGAAGGAAATCTGGTATCAAAAACCGAACTCTTAAAAAGATTAAAAGACCACATTTTTGCCGTAGTAAAAAGGTACAAAGGAAAGGTTTATGCATGGGATGTTGTAAATGAAGCCATTGATGATAACAGTACCCATTTACTACGTAATTCATTATGGTACCAAATATGTGGTATGGATTATATTATAAAAGCATTTGAATATGCACATGAAGCTGATCCCAATGCCATTTTATTTTATAATGATTACAATACAGAACGACCTGAAAAAAGAGCCAGAGTGTTTCAATTATTAAAACAACTCAAAGCCCTGCATGTACCGGTAATGGCAGTGGGTCTGCAAGGACATTGGAGTATCTATGAACCCACGCAAACTGCATTGCAAACAACCATTCAATGTTTTACAGCATTAGGGCTTCAGGTGCAAATTACAGAACTGGATATTTCAATTTACCACTGGGAAAAAAATATCAGAACAAAAACCAATACAGATATCGATACATACACTGCTGCATTAGAGAACAAACAGGCACAACAATATAAAATGGCTTTTAATTTATTTCGGCAAAATAAAAAAAGCATAACCGGTATTACGTTTTGGAATTTGACAGATAAATACACTTGGTTAGACCACTACCCAATTCCCGGAAGAAAGAATTATCCTTTATTATTCAATGCCAACTATCAACCCAAAAAAGCATATTGGGATGTGGTGAACTTCAAACAATAATTTCTGAAAACATGAAAAAACTGCTACTACTTCTTGTAGGATTATATTTATGGGAAACAGGTTTTAACCAAACAACCATAGAATACCAAAATCCAATATTAGCCGAATTTTATCCTGACCCCAGCATTTGTAAAGTAAAAAATGATTATTATCTCACCAATTCTACTTTTGCCTGTTTTCCCAGGTTACCTATTTTTCATAGTATCGATTTATTGCATTGGGAACAAATTGGCTTTGCATTAAACAGACCAGAACAACTAAATTTATTAGATGACGAAGGGGTTTAAGGGGTTTATTTGCTCCTGATATTAGTTATCATAATGGTACATTTTATATTGTTTGTACCCTTATTGATAAACTGGGTAACTTTATTATTACAGCGAAAAATCCGGCTGGTCCCTGGAGCAATCCTGTTGCAATACAGGAAATAAATGGCATTGATCCTTCTCTATTTTTTGACACAACTACAAACAAAACCTATTTATTATACAACAGTGTAGCACCCAATAACAAGCCATTATGTGATGGCCATCGTACAATTAGAATGGTTGAATTTGATATTAAGCATTTAAAAGTAATAGGTGAGGAAAAAATTATTGTAAATGGTGGTACAGATTTATCGAAAAAACCTGTTTGGATTGAATGTCCACATTTGTTTAAAAAACAATACTTCGGTAGTTTTTTAAGGTTGAGAAGGATTGGATATGGATAACAAATTTGGAGGGGAAAAGATGTTAACA
>NZ_JAESDL010000033.1:0-21753 GCF_019249625.1 Hydrotalea lipotrueae
TTGCAACTTTTAAATTTTTATTGCAACAATATTTTTAATCGAACATTGAAAATTACTTTTTGAGGGTTGACTATTTACAAGAGCAGGAAGTATGCCTTTTTTATAAAAGAGCGTCAATTTTTTGGGATAGGGTATGGTCTTTTTCAGTTACCACATCACCCGCATCATGGGTATTGAGCCAAATTTCAACCGTGTTCCAAACATTCGTCCATCGTGGATGGTGGTTCATTTTTTCGGCTTCAATAGCCACCCGTACCATAAAAGCAAATGCTACAGAAAAATCGGCAAATTGAAATTTTCTGTATAAATGATTGTTGCTTTCCTGCCACATAATTGTAGTTTTATTAGATTAAATAATCAGGTTGCTGATATTTTTAATTTGCTCCTGTGGTATTTCCAATACTAACTGCACATTGCCTAATTTTTTGATGCTATCCATCATACGGTTGCATCTTTCATCATCTATTCTGTCGCCTTTCATTAACCATATAAAATCCAAATGCTTTAGTTCAGGTAATAAAGCTTCTCCGTCGCACTGGTTATGGTACAAATAATGCACTAAGCTGCCTTCATGTTGGCCAGATATGTAAAGATTGAAATGATAGGCTCTGTTTTTTTTGTGCATTTCAATAGGTGCATCTGTATATAAAAAAAAATTAAAGCCTAAAAAGTTATTCAGCATCCAGATAAAATAATAATTCTTTACCGGCGCCATGATGCCTACTATTTTGGTATCATCAAAAAAATCATGATTCAACTGGCTGATATCTAACTTCTGTTTTATCATGGCCATATTAATAGATGTTTTTTTGTGTTACAGTTTACTGTTATTGTTTACCTGTATTGCCAGAATATGTGTTTGTATATCTTGTATCATTTGCTGTATTACCAACGTTTTTTCTGAACTGCTATTGGTTAAACTTTGTTTTGTGAACAAATATTGTATGCCGGGTATAATGGTGAATGGGTATTCGGCGCTTTTTTCAGCTGTAGTGATTTCATCAGGTTCGCCAATAGAAATATTTAAATGCCTGCTGTAATAGCCGTTATTGGTTGTTTGTGCAGTTGTAGTACTATCAGTAGATGCAGTATTTATTTCAATTGCATATTGCCAATGAATATTGCCAGTGGTAGTGGCTGTTTGTAATAATCCGGTTTTGGCCAATGTATAATGCTGGTAGGGCTGATACACCATTACATAATTCAGCCTATTTTGCTTTTTAAGTACATCTGTCAGGCTTAGCATAGTAGCCAATCCTTCAATCGGTTGCCGTGTATACAGCAACAACGTACTGTCTGCATGGTGGTTAATGATTGCAACATAATTTACAGAACGAAATATTTTGGGTTGTATGTGAACAGAAACATCAATATCTATTGTATTCAATTCAGCTGCATTGCATTTTTTCCATCCTGATGGGGTAATATAAACAATAGGAATGGGCAGTACTGAATCTTTTTTAAAAGCTTTAAATGCAACTGCATCTTGCAAAGTGGGGTCAGTGTTGTAAAACAATAAAGCAGTAGCCCCTTTTGCAACAGCTCGTTTTGATTCACTGATGCAATATTCCGCGCAATCAAACTGTTGATCACCGGCATGTTCACTGATAATATCTGCCAAATTTCTGAACCAGGGCGCTCCATTTTCATTCAATGCAGGTGCAGCTGAACCGCTAATGTGCCTATTTGAACTGTAATGCAGTGGAAAAAAATCAGTGCCGGCTTGTAACTGTACCCCATTTAAGGAGAGATAGGTATTGGGGTTTTGATAATCATTCCCCTCATGAATGGAAAAGCTATCTGTAAAGGTACTGTTATGCAAAGGGGTTGCGCCTTTCTGCTCCATAAAAGCTTGAAAATATCCGGCTATACTTTGCGGTTCTATTGCATGCAATTGTATTAAATGATGCATCACTTCAGTTTTCAATTGAGCCGCAGCCGCTTTTTCTTCTCTTAATTTCTTTCTTTTGAATTGTGCTTGTGTGGCCGATGGGAAAAAAAGTACCCCTACAATCATTATGCAAACAATAGGTGGTGTTTTTTCAAAAGGCCATAAAATTATTTTTCCCAAAATCGTTGAATAGTTTTGAAGGTGACAGGATGCTTTCAGATAAAATCGTATACAAAAGTAACAGGCATCAGCAATTTGTGTACTAAGGTGTATAAATATTCTTTTCCCAACCTCGAAACAGCATAGCTTTGGCTACCGTTAATTTTGCTTACTTATACATGCACGTGAAGCAACAACAATTATTACGCATCGCTTTAGTAGGAAATCCAAACAGTGGAAAAACCTCTTTGTTTAATGCATTAACCGGCTTAAACCAAAAGGTAGGTAATTTTCCGGGGGTAACGGTTGATAAAAAAACCGGGATATTGGATATTGACGGGTCATTAAAGGCTGAATTGATTGATTTGCCGGGCACTTATTCATTGTATCCAAGAAGGGCAGATGAATGGGTGGCCTATAAAGTGCTCATGAATGCTGATGTAGATTTGAATGCAGATATTATTGTGCTGGTAGCCGATGCCAGTAATTTAAAACGAAATTTTCTATTCTGTTCACAAATCATCGATTTAAAAAGGCCGGTGGTAGTGGCATTAACCATGAACGATCTGGCAGCCAAAAAAGGAATTAAAATTGATGTGGCAGGCATTGAAGCTGATTTAGGTGTGCCTGTTGTGCCTGTTAATCCAAGAAAAAATAAGGGGCTGGCACATTTACGAAAAGTGATTGGAATGGTAGCCAAACAACAATATTCCATTCCATCCCGCGATTTTATAGATAATAAAAACGTTGCCAGCAATGCTATTGAATCTGTACAACAGTTGTTCCCACAGTTAAGTGATTATGCGGCCATCCATTTTTTAATTAATCACGAAAATTTCCCTTTACCGCAGCACCTGCAGGAAGCAATAGAAGATATTGAACAAAAAAACAATTTTAATCCTACCAAAACACAGGCAGAAGAAATTTTAAAACGATACCAGCGCATCAAACAAATACTGCAAAAAAATGTGGTAGAGCCCGATCCGTTAGAACAAAAGTTATTTACCAATCATTTAGACAATATTTTTTTGCATCGGGTTTGGGGCTATTTAATTTTACTAATTGTACTGTTTCTTCTGTTTCAAAGTATATTTTGGCTGGCTCGTTACCCAATGGATGGAATTGAATGGTCATTCACTCAATTGAGTCATTATTTAAGTAATACATTGCCGGATGCTTGGTGGAGTAATTTATTGATTAATGGAATAGTGGCAGGGATGAGCGGAATTATGGTATTTATTCCACAAATCATGATTTTATTTGGATTAATTACCATTTTGGAAGATTCCGGCTATATGGCGCGAATTAGTTTTTTGAGTGATAAATTAATGCGGAAGGTTGGTTTGAATGGGAAAAGTGTAATGCCCATGATTAGCGGATTTGCCTGCGCGGTTCCTGCAATCATGAGTACGCGGAACATTGAAAATAAAAAAGAAAGGCTCTTAACCATTATGGTTACCCCGTTAATGAGTTGCAGTGCCCGCTTGCCGGTGTATACCATTTTAATTTCGCTGGTTATAAAAAATACTTATTATTTCGGATTCCTCAGTTTACAAGGCTTGGTAATGATGGGGTTATACCTGCTGGGTTTGGTAATGGCTTTAATTGTAAGTGCTGTATTGAAAGGCTTTATTAAGATGAATGAAAAAAGCTTTTTTATTTTGGAATTGCCTATTTACAGGGCACCCCGTTGGAAGAATGTTGGCATTACTATGGTTGAAAAAGCAAAGATTTTTGTGCGGGATGCCGGAAAAGTAATTATGATCATCAGCTTGTTGCTCTGGTTCTTAAGTGCTTATGGTCCGGGTAAACAAATGCAACAGTTAGATGCACAATATACCACTTTAATACAACAGCAACCACAGCAGGAGGCAGCACTGCAAAGAGAGCTGGCTTCACTAAAATTACAACATTCCTATGCCGGAATTTTGGGTAAAACCATTGAGCCTGTTATCCGCCCTTTGGGTTTTGATTGGAAAATTGGCATTGCTTTAATTACCTCTTTTGCGGCACGGGAGGTTTTTGTGGGAACAATGGCCACTTTGTATTCAGTAGAAGAAGGGAAAGAAGATGTTTCACTGCGTGAAAAAATGCAGCAGGCTAAGTATTCAGATGGCAGTAAAGTGTACACATTGCCTGCAGGAATATCATTAATGGTGTTTTATGTACTGGCAATGCAGTGCATGAGCACACTGGCTGTTGTAAAACGTGAAACCCGCAGTTGGAAATGGCCGGTTATTCAGTTTGTATACATGACGGGACTGGCCTATATAATGAGTTTCATTGTTTACCACATTTTTTAATGATAATAATCCCACAATAGTTTAGAAATCTTTCGGGTTAATTCCCAGGCTTCATTATTGGGTTCCCAGCTTTGGTCGCTATTATGGTTGGTGCAAATACAAAAAATATAGCTTGCTTTTTTGCCATTCACAAATAGTACTTCACTTCGGCTGGCATCTACGGCGTCATGTTATCAAATTTAATAACTGTCAGATTAAGTTTTAACTATTACCAATAATTTTTGAATAACTAATGGGGGGGATACTTAGTTCAGCATTCTGTATTCGTTTGGGGATTGCCCAACCCGTTGTTTAAACAAACGGTTAAAATGCTGGGGATACTTAAAGCCTAAATCATAGGCAATTTGACTGATTGATTTACTATGGTCAAATATTCTTTCTTTTGCCACATCAATTACTTTTGATTGTATATATTCCTGTGCTGTTTGGCCTGTTTCTTTCTTTATCAAATCGCCAAAATAGTTTGCTGATAAATGTACCTCGCCGGCACAATAAGCTACTGAAGGCAAACCAATGGTTTGTGGCTTATCAGATTGAAAATATGCGTTCAATACTTTTTCAAACCTTTCTAAAATGCCTTTATGTACATTGTCACGGGTAATAAATTGCCTGTCGTAAAAACGGGTACAGTAGTTCAAAAACAGTTCAATATTCGACACAATCAATCTTTTACTGTGTTTGTCAATGGCATGTTCTAATTCATATTCAATTTTTGAAAAACAATCCAATACAATTTTCCTTTCTCGTTCTGATAAATGTAATGCTTCATTCGATTGATAGCCGAAGAAAGAATAGTCTTGAATATGTCGGCCAAGCGAAATGCCATGAATTAAATCAGGATGAAATGCAAGTCCAAAACCTTTGGGCTGGTATGTTTCAGCATTGCTATCAATCCCGGCAACTTGTCCCGGTGCAATGAATACCAGGGTGCCTTCCTGGTAATCGTAAGTATGCCGCCCATAATGCAAATCACCGCATTTTATATCTTTTAGCAAGATAGTATAAAAGCCAAAATACATTCTGGAACCTTGTCTTGGTGCTGCCTTTGAAAAATCAATCACACTAACCAGCGGGTGGAGTGTTTCAGTATTGTTGAAAGCATTGTAATCGCTAATTGTATCAAATCGGCGTAGTTTATCCATAACACTATTGTTTCATCAAATGTAAAATTACTGATTTATGCTTCTGTTATTGAGTGTGTATTGCATCATCAGTAATATTGGTACAGCGATCCGTAATCTATATACCATTCATGCAAAAAAATACGAAGACCTTTGCATAAACATTAAAATTGAATGATGCAAAAAAGAAAATTAGGAAATGAAGGACTTGAAGTTTCTGCAATTGGTTTGGGTTGTATGGGAATGAGCTTTTCCTATTATCCATTTCCGCAAAAAGCAGATGCCATTCATCTTATTCGCAAAGCAGTAGAGCAAGGTGTTAATTTTTTTGATACTGCTGAAGTATATGGGCCTTATAGTAATGAGGAACTGGTTGGTGAAGCGCTTGAACCTTACAAGGGCAAAGTTATCATTGCAACAAAATTTGGTTTCAATATTCAGAATGGTAAAATGGCGGGTGTAAACAGTAAACCGGAACAAATAAAAAAAGCGGTTGAAGGTTCTCTCAAAAGATTAAAGGTTGATGTGATTGATTTATTATATCAGCATCGTGTTGATCCCAAAGTGCCGATTGAAGATGTTGCCGGAACTGTGAAGGATTTAATTAAAGAAGGCAAGGTTAAATATTTTGGTTTATCTGAAGCAGGTGCCCATACCATTCGCCGTGCACATGCTGTGCAAACTGTAAGTGCATTACAAAGTGAATATTCACTATGGACAAGACAACATGAAAAAGAAATTATTCCAACCATTGAAGCATTGGGAATTGGGTTGGTTTCGTTTAGTCCGCTTGGAAAAGGATTTCTTACCGGGAAGATAGACGCAAATACAAAATTTGAAGCAGGCGATTTTCGTAATCATCTTCCAAGATTTACGGAAGAAGCTCGTAAAGCAAATGCAGCGTTGCTGGATGTAATCGAAAAATTTGCACAACAAAAAAATGCTACGCCTGCACAAATTGCACTGGCATGGGTACTTGCCCAAAAGCCTTGGATTGTACCCATTCCGGGAACAACAAAATTGCATCGTCTTGCAGAAAACAATGGTGCAGCTGCTATTGCGTTTACAGCAGCAGAATTGAATGCAATAGAAGAGGCTTCTGCACAAATAAAAATTTTGGGTGATCGGTATCCTGAAATGTTGGAAAGAGCAACAGGGTTGTAAAGTATACAATAAATTTTATAACTGTTCATCAATTTGTACCCATTATATGCAACGAATTACTGTTTAAAATGATCATGTATAAAACGATGGTTATGCAAAAAAAGTTTTATTAGCATGCATTATAATGGTATGCATGAGCAATTTTTGCAAAAAAGCGGTTGGAACCAATAACAATATAATAGGGCAATGGCAATGGAAGTATTCCATTGCGGTATTGCTGTACAAACAATTACAGCTTCGGATACCCATGTTATATTAACTTTTCAACAAGTCTCTACTTATACGCTTTCCGAAAATGGCACCATACAATCAAATGATCAATTTTTTATTACTTATGACAGTACTTATAAAAAATTGTACATCTCCTCAATTCTACATCCGGCAAGCTATGGTTTGGGCCAAATGGAACAGCTTTTTCTATTCAAAATAATCAATTGATTTGTGATGATCATCCGGTATCGGACGGATATCGGCATTTTTTTCAAAGAATAAAATAAATGCATTCAGCAATGCATAGAAATGACAATGAACCAACTCTCATCAGCGTAAATCAGCTTTATCTGCGGGAGATGATTTTTCCGATGAATCCGCAGATGAACTACAGAATAGGTTGATTTTAAAAATAAGTAAAAAATTTTCTGTGTAATCCTCTGTTACCGTTGTGGTTTATTTTTTCACGCAAAGCCCGCAAAGTATAGGCGCAAAAGGCAGGGAGTTGGATTAAAATGTAAATGATTGATCCATCAGCGCTATCTGCGGAAGATTTTTTTCCCGCTGAACTCGCAGAAAAATGCAGAAAAATTATTTGATAAAAAATAGTGATGTCATTTTTGAATTTGTCTATCATTAATTGTAGATTCATCAAAATAAATGAAAGAAATTTTGCCTACATAATTATTTGTGTGCTGTTGGCCTAATAGGAACCAACAATCAACTTAAGTTTACTATCATCTTTATTGCAGCATGGGCGTATCAATTGATTGATAGCTTTTTCTTATCTACCTACTCTTAATTAAATTTTTGTGCAGATGATTTGTTCATTACTTTGCATGCTTCAAAAAAAACAATGCATACTTAATTTAAATAATTAATAAAATTAATACATTTAAAAGATGAACGAATCAATAGCGCATATAAAAAAGGCAATAGAGCCTTACAGACAACAAATCATGCAGCATAAAGTATATGCAGCCATTAGGAATACGGATGACCTGAAGGTTTTTATGCAATATCATGTTTTTGCTGTTTGGGACTTCATGTCATTATTAAAGACATTACAAAATAATTTAACCTGTACTGCCATCCCCTGGTTTCCCAAAGGTGCTGCTGATACAAGATACCTTATCAATGAAATAGTAGTGGGGGAAGAGTCTGATATGGATAGTTTTGGCCATAGAAAAAGTCATTTTGAACTTTATTTGGATGCCATGCAGCAATGTGGCGCCGATACTAAGCCAATGGAAACATTTATCCGCGTGTTAAAAAATACCGGTAATATGGTTACTGCATTTGCAGCAGCTGAGGTGCCGTCAGCAGCACGTGAATTTGTTGACTTTACATTTGAAATCATTAACAGCCAAAAAGATTATTTGCAATCAGCCATCTTTACATTTGGGCGCGAAGATTTAATTCCGGGGATGTTTGTTTCAATGGTTAATGATATACATAAAAACTTTCCACAAAGTATCTCAATTTTCAAATATTATCTGGAAAAGCACATTGAAGTTGACGGCAACCACCATAGCCAGCTTGCCCTGCAAATGACAACAAACTTATGTGGTACTGATGAACAACGTTGGAAAGAAGCAGAACAGGCAATTATTACCTCTTTACAAAAGCGTATAAGCCTGTGGGATGGTGTTTATAAACAAATAATAGCACCAACAACAACTGCCAGCTTAAACGTTGTAAAAGCAGAATAATGGTGCAGGTAAGCTGAAATGCTTCAGACATAAATAATAAATAATGGTTTGCTATCGTGATAACCGTTAATATTACCAACCATTCATTTTTAAAGGTATTGATTTCGGAATGAATGTTATATTCAATTGCTGTTAAAAGGATAAAACCCTAAATAAAAGTTTTGTGTTATATAGTCACAATAGTAGGAACAATAATACTAAAGTTGACAAAAAAAACAAAAGAAAGGCTAATCGATAACACATGTATGGCTTGATTTGATTTAGGGTAAAATTGCAGAGATGAAATTTTAATAGAAAGTTATAATATATTTGTATTCAAATAGTTCTTTACTACATTTCTTCATCAAACGGAAAAGGTTTTACTTAACGTAAATTAATAGGGAATTGTGTGCAAATCACAAACTGTCCCGCAACTGTAAGTAACGTTAAATTTTTACCCTTGTGTATCCACTGTTTTGCCTTGAGCGAGATGGGAAGGACGGTAAAAATGTTACAAGTCAGGAGACCTGCCTTTACCGTGTTGACAATGCTTTCGTGGAATGAAGCAGACAGTCAGAATTGATGTGCCCATTATTTTGCAGGATTATTGACTCTTGCAGGATTCATTGTGTGCATACCATTTCTTTCACTTCTTCTACAAAACATTATGAGGTTTAGCAAAAGAGCTTTAAACTGATTTCATCATTTTAAAAGCATCAAAAAATGCAAACACACAACTTAGGCTACCCGAGGATAGGCAGCCAACGTGAACTCAAAAAAGCTTCCGAGCAATATTGGTCGGGCAAAATTCCTGTACAGCAATTACTGCAAACAGGTAAAACCATTCGCCAGCAAAACTGGCAATTACAAAAAGAATTAGGTATTGACCTGATACCTTGCAATGACTTTTCTTTTTACGACCATGTATTGGATATCAGCTTAATGGTTGGAGCAATTCCGGAAAGGTATCATTCATTGATGGAAACAAAACAATTGCCAGACATTGATTTGCTTTTTGCAATGGCAAGAGGGTACCAAAAAGATGGCTATGATGTTACTGCCATGGAAATGACTAAGTGGTTCGATACCAACTACCATTACATTGTTCCTGAATTTACTGCCACTCAAAAATTTACTTTATATTCAAATAAAGTGTTAAATGAGTTTTTAGAAGCAAAAGCAAATGGTATTCAGGCAAAGCCTGTACTACTGGGGCCAGTATCTTACTTACTTTTGGGTAAGGAAAAAGAAGAAGGCTTTCACAGGCTTGAACTCATCGAAAGACTGTTGCCTGTTTATTTGGAAATATTGAAAAAATTAGATGATGCTAATGCCCACTATATCCAATTTGATGAACCTTGTTTAGCACTTGACTTGAGCCAATCAGAACAACAAATTATTGTAAAAACATATCAGAAAATAAAGAATAAATTACCCGGCCTTCATATAATTTTAACAAGCTATTTTGAATGTTATGGGCAAAATCTACAAACCGTATTAAGCCTTCCTGTGCAAACAATACATCTTGATTTGGTACGCTGCCCATCACAGTTAGACGATATCTTAGCAACTGATTTTGTGAAAACAAAAACCAATCTTTCATTAGGCTTAGTGGATGGCAGAAACATTTGGAAAAATGATTTTCAGCAGTCGCTTGCATTAATTGATAAAGCAGTTAAAATAATTGGAGTAGAAAGGATTTGGATTGCTCCTTCTTGTTCATTAATCCATTCACCTTGCGATCTGGAATTAGAAACAAACAATAAAACATTAAAACCTGAAATTAAACAGTGGCTTGCCTTTGCAAAACAAAAAATTGACGAAGTGGTAACGCTGAAACAATTGGCAAATAAGGAACATCAGGCAGATGCAATTTTAAAATTGCAGGAAAATATGGAGGCACATCAAAGTAGGAAAATATCAACTCTTATTCACAATCAGAGCGTAAAACAACGTGTTGCTGCTATTACTGAAAAAGATACACAGCGCTTCAATGATTTTTCTTTGAGAAAAATTAAGCAACGTAAAGCCTTGCAATTACCCATGTTCCCCACTACTACTATCGGTTCATTTCCACAAACTGCCGAGGTAAGAAGTTGGAGGACTAAGCTTAAAAAAGGCGAAATTACACAAGAGCAATACGATGATTTAGTTGCAAAAGAAATATCAGAGGCCATCCGTTGGCAGGAAGCAATGGGTATTGATGTATTGGTGCATGGAGAATTTGAACGCAATGATATGGTGGAATACTTTGGTGAACGATTAAACGGATTTGCATTTACCCAAGACGGCTGGGTACAAAGCTATGGCAGCCGTTGTGTAAAGCCACCAATTATTTATGGCGATGTAAGCCGCCCTGCACCAATGACATTGCGGTGGACTTC
Organism: Hydrotalea lipotrueae; assembly: GCF_019249625.1. NCBI lineage: Bacteria > Pseudomonadati > Bacteroidota > Chitinophagia > Chitinophagales > Chitinophagaceae > Hydrotalea > Hydrotalea lipotrueae. Next base: position 10,924 of record NZ_JAESDL010000033.1, read on the forward strand.
TTACGCTCAATCGTTAACCCAAAAATGTGTTAAAGGAATGCTTACAGGCCCTGTTACTATTTTGCAATGGAGTTTTGTTCGTAATGATCAACCACGCAGTGAAACCTGTAAACAGATTGCTTTTGCCATCCGTGATGAAGTAATGGATATGGAAAAAGCAGGTATAAAAATTATACAGATAGATGAACCAGCCATTCGTGAAGGGTTACCATTACGAAAAGAAAATTGGCAGGAATATTTACAATGGGCTGTTGGAGCATTCCGAATATCGGCAAGTGGTGTACATGATGAAACACAAATTCATACACATATGTGCTATTCTGAATTTAACGACATCATTCAAAATATTGCCGACATGGATGCCGATGTGATTACAATTGAATGCAGTCGTTCACAAATGGAATTGCTGGATGCTTTTGCCGATTTTAAATATCCCAACGAAATTGGTCCCGGTGTTTATGACATTCATTCGCCAAGGGTTCCTTCTAAAGCAGAAATGATAGCATTAATGGAAAAAGCAAAAGCGTTTATACCTGCTGAAAAACTATGGGTAAATCCTGATTGCGGTCTGAAAACAAGGCATTGGGATGAAACAAAAAAAGCATTGGTAGAAATGGTAAATGCTGCAAAAGAGTTGCGATTATCTGTCCATCAACCTAAAAATTGATAATTTGATAATTAGGTAATTGCATACTGTAATTACCTAATTATAACTTATTAAATAATTAAATATTATTTATCATAGTCAATTGATACTGCTATTTGTTTATATGATTGTATGAGTTGTTTTAAATTTTTCGCTTTTTGTGCAGTACACTAACATGCATCAATCAAAAGCATTAATGTGCTGTGGCTATACCTGTGCCTATTTTTATGCAACTTATGGCCACACTAACACAATGCCCATCAATATAGGTATTACAGAAAAGGCAGCATACAGACACAGTAACGCTATGGCCGATACAGTAAGGGAAGGATTGTTGAAATTGTAAATGTAGTCATTTTACATCCTGCTTCACCTATAGAAAAATATAGGTGCAAACTGCCTGTATATAGGATAGGTGTATACAACTAATTAAATTTTCTTCTCGATAAGTTAAAACCCAGTCTAACTAAGAATCCACTTAATACAACATTTGAATTATTATAAATACTTGTAAAACCCCTTTGATATGATATATCTATATTAATCATAAAAAGATATAAACATACACCACCTACAAACCCAACATACGATGAATTTAGTTGGTTATTGTTTAAAACATATTCGTTGCCATTTTGATTGTGAAAAGCTTTAGCGAGAAAATTAATGGATGGCCCGGCATACAAAAATATTGCATCAGAAAATGGAACTCCGCCTGGACTATACCCACCCGGATTGACCGTAGTGTTGCTTACAATATTATCTCCATATGAATGACTGTAAATATAGGTTTGTGTAGTAGATGAGGGTGCTATATAGCGGGCACTTGTAACTTTATTTTTAAAGGAAATACAATATTCAAATAATACCGGAGCAGATATATAGTTTAGTGTGAAAGATTCTAAACTATTGCCCGACTGCGCATTATTTGCTGTAAAATAATCCCATACTAATTTTGTTTTTAGCCCAAAATCCGGACCAGAGCTTTTGTATTTTCTATGTAACCATTCTATATATAGATCGCCAGTATATGCTATTTGTGTTTTTAAATCACCCGTTAATACAGGATTATCTGTTGCTTTTAAAGAAGAAATTCCTGTTCCGCCCCACCATGCTCCAATATCCAAGCCGGAATTAAACATCCATTTTTTATTTGTTTGTCCATTAATAAAAGTGACTGATAAACAAAATATAAATACAAGCATCTTTTTCATAAATTCAAATTTAGCAGTTAAAGAAAAGGTTGGTATAAAAAAGAAGGTGCGTAAATCTGTTAAAAGAATGTTAATAGCAAGATAGATTAATAATTTGAAAATTCCTAATTTATTTTAAAGTTTATTAAACCTGTTGCAGGATTTCTCGTTTTTGATTTGCAGCCTTTTTAGCACCCGGTCAATTTTACAAATGATATTTTTCTTTTTTTGAATTATATAATTTTATATTTTTATGTTGTAATATTATATCAGAAGGCAACCATTCCGTTGACGTATTGTAAGTGCTGATGAATAAAGTGCAAAACAGGATGAAATAACCGAAGCTATAAATTAGACTATATTCAGCAGATGGGTAGTATTTGCAATTGTTCATTTTCCCGCATTTATGACGAAGCTCAAAGGAGAGACTTTTATACACAATAGTCGGTGAAAAACTTGGTCGAAATGCAGAAAATTACCAGAAAAACAACAATTTCTTTAAATAAAAGTTATATTTAAAAAATCATTGTTGTCCGACAAAAATTGTAAAATAATGGTTCAAACCCTTTACAGAAACATATTTCAGCCGATTTCAAAAGATGGGGTACTCCCTCCAATTTTGAAACAACCATTTTTTAGCCTGTAATTCTTTACAGCAAAGGATTATAGCTATTTTTAAGTTAAGTTTTGCCGGACAATAATGACTTAAAAAGAAAAGTTACTTTTCAGAACCGCATAAAGTGTGCACCAATCTTGGGTTTATTGTGTCAGGCTCTGTGCGCTATTACAATATTAAAGACGGTGAAGAAATTACCGGCTATTTTATTTTTGAACGCGATTTTGTTACTTCCTTTAAAAGTTATTTAACCTAACAACCTTCCTTGTATTATATACAGGCTTTGGAAGATAAGATAGCTTGCTCATTACCATCAGTTACAAGAATATGCAGTTGTTGCTGAATTATCCGTTATTGGCATATAAAATGGAACGGTTTGGCCGATTATTGGCTGAACATTATTTGGTATGTTTTGAAGATCGGATTAAATTATTCATTTTAAAAAGTCCTGAAGAACGGTATTTAGACTTGTTGCAGTATGAAAAAGATGTACTGGAGCGAATACCACAGCATTATATTGCCAAATATATTGGTATTACACCCGTTTCCTTATCACGCATAAGACGCAGGATATTTAGTTTGCCCAATGCAAAATAAGTATGCATTCAATTGTATTATGATACATCAATCGATTTCTTATCTTTTGTTAACGGAATAGTACGGCCATCCGGACGAGTTTTGTGGGAACAAAAAAAGATATGCATACCATTCTATGAGCCGGCGGCGCCGTTGCCAATGTGCTAACCCGCGAATTATTACAACATCAACAACCCGTTCAATTGGTGAGCCATAGGCCGGTGAATGCCAAGTTTCCGAATGTGGCCTGGAAAAAAGCAGATTTGTTGCATGCTGTTGAAGTTTTGGAAGCAGTAAAAGGTGCCCATACCGTTTATTTAACTGCAGGCCTGCCTTATGATAAAAATATTTGGAAAGCACAATGGCCGGTTATTATGCACAATGTAATATATGCGGTTAAAATATCCGGGGCCAGACTGATATTTTTAGACAATATGTACATGTATGGAAAAGTAGAGGTGCTATACATGAAGATACACCCTATAATCCCTGCAGTGTAAAAGTAGAAGTGAGTGCCCATTTAGCAACTACTTTAATGGAGGAAGTGAAAGCAGGGAATATGAATGCCACAATTGGAAGGGCTGCTGATTTTTACGGTATTTAAAAAATTAACAATTTTTTGTATATGATTGTATTGGGTAAGTTATTGGCTATATTTGAGGAGCAAGGACATTCATCACACACAATGGAATGTATGGTGCTTAAACGCCTTATCGTTTACTGATTTTATTCAGGTTATTTGCTTTTGAACCTGTTTATACCGGTGTTGCGCTTGTGTACGTGCTTTTTACTGATGCCGTTGTTTAAACGTTTGCGCCAAAGATGAAAACTACTGCGCTTTAGTTCGCTGCACATCAATGCAATTACATCCTGTTCGGTTAATCCAAATTGAAAAGCAATGGCTTCAAAAGGGGTTCTGTCTTCCCCGTTCATTTCAAAAATGCGGTCTGTTTCCTGTTGCGTCATATGCTAATGATTTTTTTATTGGATAGAATAGCTGTGGTTAAGATATTGGCCGATAGTGATTGATATTGCAACACTTTACATAGAAATAAAACATGGTCACCTTCCGTATCAAAGGTATTTATTTTTTTTAACCGGACATAGGCCGCAGCACCATGCAATACTTTAAATTGATTCCAGTAGGTTAACAGTTGTTTTTTTTCTAGCCATTCTTGTTTATTGAATTTGAGGCCGCTTTTTTGGCCTAAACTACGTACCAATGTGTATTGATTTTCATTCAATAATTGTAAAACGGCTTCATCTGTTTTTTGCATCCATTGCAGGGTTCGGGTATTATGATATAATGCTACGATGTATAATTTCGGACGCATACTAACCGGGGTAACATATGTACAAATGTTCATGTTTACAGCATGATTCATATAGGTAGCAAAACTGTAAACGGGAAAACTGGGTAAATTCCAGGGTCGTTGCATATTTCAAAATTTTAAAAGCATATATGTTGGTAGTGGTGCTTTATTACCAGGTCTTCACCATAGTTACATATCAACTGTTAAATAGGTATTTTGTTCATACCGCAAAACGAATAGTTATAGAAAGAGGATGATATGGCTGTTGTGTGGTAAAGTATCAGTAAATACATCATCATGTTAAAACATTATAATTTGTATAAAATTATGCGGAACTAATGATAAGGTGATTGAATTTGGTTTTTGGTGGAGTCGGTAAGTGGTTTCACTCATTTTTATATATTTTTTCATGAAGTTGCATTTTTTTATATATTCACGCAATACCTTTAACGTTAAAGGAGATAAAAGCGTATTATATTGCGTTTATCCAATCCTATAAGGATTTGTGTATGCAAGAAATGTATCATCTAACTATATTACACGCACCGCTCGCCGTTTTTCTGTCGAAACCCGATGGTACGGTGTTAGAGGCTAACCATGCAGCTGCCGAAATGTTTGGTTATAGTTTAGAAGCCTTACGTGGTATGCATTGTAGCCGGTTGATAGATGAAAACATGCCCGGATTTGCTGAACTGTATGAACAACGAGCTAAAAGCGGATTGGTGAAGGGCCGGTTTATCGGCATAAAAAGCAATGGGGAAAAATTTCCTGTTGAAATGCATTCCCGGTTGTTTACAACTACCTCTGGCGAACAAAGGGCATCGGCTATTATTGCCGATATTTCCGAGCGCCAACAACATGCTGCAGTTACCCAAAAATTAATGGCCGAAATGCAGCTCATTTTAAATAATACAGATGAGTCGTTTATAATTTTAGACCGTAACCTAAACATTACTGCTATCAATGCTTCAGCCGAAATTAAAAGTGAAGCATTACTGGGCAAAAATTTAGTTGTAGGGCACTCTATTTTAGAATATGCACAGCCGGAACGTATACCTGCATTGCAACAAGTATATAGTGATGTATTGGCCGGTCATACGCATAAAACCATTATTGAACTGCCATTTGAAGGTAGTGTGTTGTTTTATCAAATCAAGTACAAACCCATTCAAAATGCTGAGGGAGTGGTTACCCATATTATGGTGAATACCATGGATGTAACGGTACAAAAAAATATTGAAAAGCAGTTACAGGAATTGTTGCATACATCAGAGTATTTAAAAAATATTTTTGAGAAAGAACGGAATTATTTCATTAATAGTTTAGAACAATTGGCCGATGGATTTGCCACATTTGATGCCACCGGAAAGAGCACATTTTTAAATTCTAACGGCCGCCGCTTGTTGCATCTTCCGCTCGATGGAAAAAGTGCCAATATTATAGAGGCCATTCCGGGTACAGAACGGCTGGTGTTTGAGCAGGTCATCAACAATGCCCTTCAATTGCAACAATCTAATGTACTGGAAATTTTTCATCCGCAATGGCAGGAATGGATGCGTTACCGGATTTATCCGAATCAACAAGAAACAACCTTGTTTTTTAGAAGTATAACCCATGAAGTGCAGGTAAGACAAGCATTGGAAACTTCAGAAAAAACTTATAAATACCTGTTTTATTATAATCCGCAACCCATGTGGATTATACACCCCAATACCAAAGCTTTTTTAGAAGTAAATGAAATGGCAGTGCAGAAATATGGGTATAGCAGGGCTGAGTTTTTACAAATGACGATTTACGATTTGAGAGATGAGCAAGATGCCAGAGCCTTACAACTTATTCAGCGTGAAAGAAAAGGTTCAATTTTGGCCTACCAGGGTTTATGGAAACACCGTACCAAAAAAGGAGATTGGTTAGAAGTAGAAATTATTTCGCACCTGATAGAATTTAACCAGCAACCGGCTGCATTAATTCTGGTAAATGATGTAACGGAACGTTCAAAAACAAGGCAACAATTATTACAAAGCAACGAGCGGTTTGAATATGTTGCACAGGTGTCGTTTAATGCAATTTGGGATTGGGATTTAACTACCGGTCAAATGTACTGGGGAGATGGGTATACCGAATTGTTTGGCTATCCGGTGAACTTTCATCAGGGTAATATTCAGGATTGGAAAACAAGATTACACCCGGATGATGCAGAACGAGTCGCTGCCAGTTTACAACAAGCGATTGATAACGCTGCAGAATTCTGGCAGGAAGCCTATTATTACAAAAAAGCAGACGGCTCCTGGGCCTATGTAATAGATAGAGGTAAAATATTGAAAGATGAAAATGGGAAACCTTACCGCATGGTAGGGGCCATGCAGGACATTACCCTGCAAAAGTACCAGCAATCTATTCAGGATATTGAATCACTGGTATACAACTTAAACCTGCAGCAACAGGTTGCTTTTAAAGATGTGGTAGATGTTTTACTGATTGAATTAGAAAAACTGCATCCCGGTATGCTGGCTTCGGTGCTTACTTTGCAATCCAACAATACCGTACAACACCTGGCCGCCCCGCACCTGCCTGCTGCTTATCTGCAAGCCATTAATGGTGCACCCATTGGCCCTGCTGCCGGCTCCTGCGGTACCGCCATGTACACCAAAGAAAGGGTGATTGTAGATGATATTGCAAATGATAAAAGATGGAAACTGTATAAAGAAATTGCCTTACAGTATGGGTTACAGGCTTGTTGGAGTATCCCCATTCTCAATAAAAATAATACCGTTTTAGGCAGCCTTGCATTTTATTACGAGGTGCCCAAAACACCTACCGCTTTGCAATTGCAAACATTAGAGCGCATGAGCAAGCTGGTAGGTATTATCATGGAAAACCATTACAACTATCTGTTACTGGCTACCAATAAGCTACGGTACGAATTAATTGCCAAAGCTGCCAGCGATGCGCTATGGGATTGGAATATTGCCAATCATACCGTTGAATTACTGGGAGATGGGTTTGAAAAATTATTCGGCTATCCTTCGGAAGTGTTAGAGTGGGATCGTGATTTCTGGACCAGCCATATACATCCGGATGATTTGCCCAATATTCTGAAAAGAGGAAAGCTGGCTTTTAAAAATAAAAATCAAAATATATGGGAATCGGAGTACCGGTTTAAAAAAAGTGACGGCAGTTATGCATTTGTGCGGGATAAAGGTTTTATTATTAGAAATGAAGATGGAACAGTTTCAAGAATGATTGGCGCCACAGAAGATATTACACAGCGTAAAATGCAGGAAGAAGAATTGAAACGCTTGTCGATAGTAGCTAAGGAAACCACCAATGCCGTTATTATTACCGATGCCCATGAAAACATTACTTATGTAAATGAAGCATTTACAAAAATTACTGGTTATACTTTAACTGAAAGTATCGGAAAAAATGCTCGTTTTTTACAAGGGCCTGATAGTGATGTAGCTGTAAAGACCTATATGCGTCAACAGATTGCCGCTCAGCAACCTTTTGAATGTGAAATTAAAAATTATACCAAATCAGGCGAGGCCATTTGGCTGCACATACAGGTACAACCAATTTTTGATGAACAAAAAAAATTAGTGCAGTTTTTTGCTATTGAAACAGATATTACCGAAGCTAAAAAAACACAGGAGCAATTGCATGTATCGGAAGAAAAATACAAACAATTGTTTGATACCAACCCTAATTCCATTTTTGTATGGGATATCGGGAGTCTGAAGATTTTAGATGTCAACAATACTTCCATAAAAGAATATGGTTATTCAAGAGAAGAATTACTGCAAATGACTATTTTAGATTTATATCCTGCTTCCGAGCATGAAACTTTGAAGCAATTTGTACGGCAAATTCAGTTATCTGACAAAATCAAGTATATTAAAAACTGGAAACATCAGAAAAAAGATGGAAGTATCATTCAGATGCAAATTGCTTCGCACAAAATAAAATATGAAGGCAGAGATTGTGTGATGGGTATTGGTACAAACATTACAGAAAAATTAGCATTAGAAGCGAGGTTGGCAGAAGAACAGGTGCAGCGCCGCAATGAGGTAATACATGCCGAAATAACAGCGCAGGAAAAAGAACGGCAGGAAATTGGGCGTGAATTGCATGACAATGTAAACCAGATTTTAACGGCCAGCCGTATTTATGTAGAAATGGCACGTAAAGCACATCCTGAAGAAAATGAGTTATTGCAGCAATCATCCTGGTATATTTTGCAGGCCATCGAAGAAATCAGGAAACTCTCTAAAGCATTGATTAACCCGGTTGAGAAAGATGTAAGCCTGAAAGAAGCTATCCGGAAATTGGTGAACGATATGTTGCTTTTATTGAAAAATAATGTAGTAATTGATTTAACGCATTTTAATGAAACAGGATTAGAACAAAAGTTTCGCTTGAATTTGTATCGTATTATACAGGAGCAATTAACCAATATCAGTAAACATGCAGCAGCCACTAAAGTAAAAATTCAGTTAAAACGAAATGGCAGTCATATTACATTGCGGATAGTAGACAATGGAAAGGGATTTGATGTAAATGCTGTAAAATCGGGTATTGGATTAAATAATATTCAAAAAAGAACGGAGATGTATAAGGGTAAATTTACCATACAAAGTTCGCCGGGAAATGGAACAGTATTGTTAGTAGATTTTCATAATATATAAAACAAGTAATGCATGTATAATAAAAATCGAGTCCAATAAATTTGGCAACTTGTAGATTTGTGTAGATATTAGCAAACTAATTTGCATCATTATCCTTGAAAAATCAGTTTCACTTCTTTGTTGGTGCTGTTTCTTTTCATGAGATAATTTGTTAGTACGCAACTGCTTGTTTTGGCATTGTTGTTTAAAACTAAGATTATTTCAATATTTAAACACAGCATGGATACAACTTTACCTGCCGGTAATGAATGGAGTGGTCAGCTATGGGCGTATGTATTGCAGCCCATGTTAATTGCCGATGCAAAAGGGGCTGTACATGCAAACAATCCGGCATTGGTGCAATTAACGGGTGGTTCTGTAGCTGATGGGTTACAGCACTCAGTGCTACAATTATTGAATTGGGAAATATCATACTGGCAAAAATTATGTGTTGATGTGCAAAACAATACAGTAGCATCGGTTACAACCAATATGCAAATTTTGGGAGAAGCTGCCATTCCTGTATCGGTACATTGTACCATGCTTGCTCCTGAAAAAGAATGCTTATTGCTGTTACAAATAACTGACCTGCGTGAAAAACTAGCCAATGAAGCATTGGTGCAATCGGCCAATGAAAAATACCGCTACCTGTTTTTAAATAATCCGCTGGCTTTAATATTGTGGGATTTAGAAACCCTGCATATCATTGATGTGAATTATGCTGCCTGCAAAGAATATGGTTATGCCCGGCGCGATTTTGTAAAATTATCAATGAAAGATATTCATCTGCGGGAAAACTTGCCAGACTTTTTAAAATTTGCGGCTGATTTTGCGAATACCGATAAACAAAAAAAGAAAGGTGTGTGGATACATCAAAATGCTTTGGGCAAAAAAATGTGGATGGAAACGGTATCGCATAAAATTGTATATGATAACCGGCAGGCGGTAATGGCCATGTTGAATAATGTTACTGAAAAGCTGGCATTAGAGCAGCAATTAGTCAATGAACAATTATTGCGGCAGCAACAAATTGCGGAAGCCGTAATAGCCGCGCAGGAAAAAGAACGGAGTGAAATTAGTCAGGAGTTGCACGATAATGTTAACCAATTGCTCATTGCTTCTCGCATTTATGTAGAGTCGGCAAGGCAGCATCCTAACCGGAAAGAAAATTTATTGAGTCAGGCATCAGGTTTTATTTTAAAGAGTATTGAAGAAATCCGTAAACTATCTAAAGCGTTAATAACACCCTTAGAGACCGAGATAAGTTTGCAGGAGGGGTTGGAGAAATTAATGGCTGATATCAGAGAATTAAAGTCGTTACAATTTGAAAGCCGGTTAACCGATTTTGAGGAAGAAGGACTAACTTATCCCTTTAAAATCAATATTTACCGCATAGCACAGGAGCAGTTCAATAATATCATCAAACATTCAGGTGCCAAGAAGGTAATATTGCGTTTGCAACGCAATGAAAGCTATGTATTCTTTACCATTGAAGATAATGGTATAGGATTTGATGTAAACAGTCAGCGAAAAGGAATAGGCATTAATAATATATTACGCCGTGCCGAAATGTACAATGGCGTAGTAGAAATTGATAGTGCACCCGGTAAAGGATGCAAAATTCATATTCAGTTTAAATTACGGTAATATTTATCTTTCACTTCTTAGTTCACCCAAAATTTCACAGATGGATCAACAATCTAAAATAGCCTTTGTGTTCTCTGCGAAAAACTTTGTGTACTTTGTGGTTAATTAGTCAACCCTCAAAAAGTAATTTTCAATGTTCGATTAAAAATATTGTTGCAATAAAAATTTAAAAGTTGCA
>NZ_JAESDL010000034.1:0-20973 GCF_019249625.1 Hydrotalea lipotrueae
TTAGACCTCAATTTACTAATTTATTTAGTTATTTCACCCCCCTATCTCTTATTTGTAAATGTTCTACCTAATCCTATTAATTTTTATTCTTTTCTTGTTGTATATAGCATATTCAAACATGTGCTTCAGTGTTTTCCCATACGTTTTGCATTGAAATCAATGACTTTAATTTTATAGTTTAAATCATTTGATAAACAAAAGCATTTCCATTTTGTTGGTATTCCACAATCATACAGCTATGGAAACTTTAAAAGACAAATGCGTATTATTAACAGGAGCAACCGGTGGAATAGGCAGTAAATTGTTACCATTGTTGCATTATGCAGGTGCACGTGTGTTTATTACCGGGAGAAATCAGGAAAAGTTAGCAGCATTGGCAGCATCGCTAAAATTGCCTGCGCAGCAAATGTTTGTTGCAGATATTAGTCAGCAGGAAGAAGTAACTGCATTAAAAAATATTTTTTTTTCTGTATTTGAAAATATAGATATTGTAATCAATGCTGCAGGAATAGGTATTATCAAGCCTGTTGAACAATTATCAACCAACGATTTTTTAAAAAGTATAGAATACAATTTATTGGCACCCTTCTTGTTAATTCAGGCATTTTTACCCGCCATGAAACAACAAAGAAAAGGGCTTTTGATTAATATACCCGGGGTATTGGGTAAAGTACCCATGGCAGGTGCTGCTGCTTACAGTGCTTCTAAATATGGGTTGGTGGGCATGATGCAAAGTATTCGGGAAGAAGTGAAGAGAACCGAAATTCGATTCACTAATTTGTATTTAGGAGGTGTTGATTCTCCATTTTGGGATAATATTGATTTGCGTGTACAAAAAGATAAGATGATTGTGGCAGAAGAAGCTGCAAAAGCTATTTGGTTCCTTTGTCAGCAACCGGCCAGCGGTGTGGTAAGCGAAATGGTTTTACAGCCATTTAACCATCAGGCTATTTAATTTACTAATAAGAATTGACGATTCTGCTTCGCTTTTTTGCAAATTTTATTCTAAAACCGTTATCCTATTTTTTAGTTTACTGTTTGCATACGATATTCGCATCGCGAACAATTGTTAGTATGGATATTTCATTTGAAAATACAGAACAGGCTTTTGCCTATAAAACAGATAAGGAGCTTAAACAATCAAGATTTTTGTTTAATACCATGGGCTATCCTTTATTCGTGCCTATCGGTACACGTGTCACTCCTTTTTTAATGAAAACGGGCTTGCCGATTCATGGAATTGTTCGTAAAACCATTTTTAAACAATTTGTAGGTGGAGAAACATTAGAGGAAACTACACCTGTTGTGGAAACCCTTGCAAAATATGGCGTTCAGGTAATATTAGATTATGGTGTGGAGGGAAAACAAGATGAAGCAGATTTTGATCATGCAACAGAATCTTTCATTAAAACCATTGAATATGCCGGAACTCAAAAAAATATTCCTTTTATAAGTGTAAAGGTTACAGGAATTGCCCGGTTTGATTTGTTACAAAAGTTAAATGAAGCACCCCGGTTGCGTAGTGGTATTCATGATAATGAATCAGAAATGAATGAATGGAACAGGGTGGTTGATAGAATGTATGCCATTTGTGCAACAGCTGCCGAAAAAAATATTGGGGTTTTAATTGATGCAGAAGAAACCTGGATTCAGGATCCAATCGATCGACTGACTATGGAAATGATGGAAATTTTTAATAAAGAAAAAGCAGTTGTTTACAATACCATTCAACTATACCGGCACGATAGATTGAAATTTTTACAGATTTCACATCAAATTGCAAAAGCCCAAAATTTTATTTTGGGTATGAAATTGGTACGTGGTGCTTATATGGAAAAAGAGCGGGCAAGAGCACAACAAATGGGGTATGAAAGTCCTATTCAGGCAACTAAAGAAAATACCGACCGCGATTTTGATGCAGCAGTTCGGTATTGCATCCAACACATGCACGAAATTTCTACCATTATAGCCTCTCACAATGAAGCCAGTAATTTATTGGCAGCCGAACTTTTGAATGCATCAGGTGTTTCACCGGCTCATGCACATGTTCATTTTTCTCAATTGTATGGTATGGGCGATCATATCACCTTTAATTTGGCCAAAGCCGGTTTTAATGTAAGTAAGTATGTGCCATTTGGTCCAATTCGGGATGTAATTCCTTATTTAATGCGAAGGGCTCAGGAAAACTCGAGTGTAAGTGGACAAACCAATAGGGAGTTGAGTTTAATTAAGAAAGAATTGAAACGTAGAAAATTGGCTGACACCATCAAAGCTTAAAAGCAGGGTTAACCTTTTATTACATAGCTTTTAAAATTTCATCTGACTCAGTACTGATTTTTTCCATCAGAGGAGCTATCTGATCAAATTCATTGGCTTTATCTATAAAATGATAAGCACCAATGTTGTAGCAGGTATTTCTATAATATTCAGTTGAGTGGTTGGTGAGCATAATTACTTTTACAGCAGGATAATGTTCTTTTACTTCTTTTAAAACCTCTATGCCATTTTTTTCGGGCATATTAATGTCTAACAATAATACATCCGGTTTAAATTCTTCAATGGTTTGTAATGCCTGCACTGGTGCTGAACTGGTTTTAATAGTTGCTACACAGGGAATAGTGGCCAGTACTTCCGACATTACTGTAAGTATGATGGTTGAATCATCTATTAATAATACTTTCAAATTTTTAGCCATAGCCAATTTTTCACTTTTATAAATGATCATAGTGCTACATTTTAAATACGAGTTAAATACGAGTATTTTTTAATTGATACCCCGTATTAGAAAAACACCATTCTCCCTTTTGTTGGGAGATGGATGTTTCTACTTTTCAAAGGAATAAGATTAGGGGATATTGGGTATTAAAGACGGATCGGAGTAAAATTGGCTCTCAATAGGTATTCGTATTTTGGTAGAACAAAGTAACACTCATAATACGGGCTATTCAGTAGCCAAACGTATCATTTATTTGTAGTGTGTTTTCTACAATTCAGATAGATTTCGGTTAATTTAAATGTAGTTTTTTATTTTATGTATTCGGTTTTCCGGGTATTTTAATCAACAAATGGCCACCTTCCCCTTCTTTGTTGCTTATTAGCATACAGGTTCCTTTTAGGTTTCTGGCTCTGTCTTTAATCCCTATAATAATAAGGCTTTTGTTTTTTTCTTCTAAGTGGTATCCTTTCCCGTTATCTTTTACCGATAGTATAATTTCATTATCTATTTTTTGCAGGCTGATGGTTATTTTAGTGGCTTTTGCATGCTTATCGATGTTTGAAAGTGCTTCTTGTACAATTCGGTATAAATTGGATTGTAACTCAGCCGATTCATTTTTGAGGCTATTATCATATTCAAAAAAACAATGAATTCCTGTTCTTTTTTCAAATTCCCTGCATTCCCATTCAATGGCAGCAGCCAATCCAAAATCATCTAAAATACTGGGTCTTAAATCAGCGGCCATTTTACGAATAGCCAAAATAACACTATTGGCAATTTCAATATCATGGTTAATTTTTTCAGCAAAACCCGGATCTATTTTTTGAATTTTATTTTTAAGAACGGTTAAATCTATTTTTATACCTGTAACCTGTTGTCCAATGGCATCATGTATGTGCTCGGCAATAAATTTGCGTTCTTGCTCTTTGGTTCGGTGTTGGTGAGCCGATAAACGTTGCAATTGTATATGTGAAGCTATCAACTCTTTTTCAGCTTTTTTTCTTTCTGTAACATCTACAAAAATAATGTAAACTGTTTTTTTGTAAATGCTAAATAAATAGCTGAATGTTTTAATGCTGCCATCTTTACAGGTAATATCGCTTTCTAAATAAGGAATTTCCTGTTGTGGATTTTTACTGAAAGCATCAATCAATGCTACCCAGTGTTCATAATATTGTTTTCTTTTTACCGGGTCGGGTTGTGTACGGTAATACCAGTCTTCAATGGTGGGTAAATCTTCTGCCACATACCCAATGGTTTTGGTAAAATAGTTATTGATAAAGTTTACAGTTCCATCCGTATTATAACTGCCAATGGCAATGGGCATATTTTGTGCCAATGCTTTAAACCGTTCTTCACTTTCCTGTAATAATTTGATGTAATTGTTTTGTTCGGTAACATCTTCTAAAATGGCAAACAATTCGTTGTCAAATAAATTAAAAATGATATTTATATCTCTTAGTTCTCTTTTTTTATTGTATATCTGTCTGTATAATACAGGTGCTATTTTTTTGGGATTGGTTTGTACTTCTTTTAAATAACCATAAAATTCAGCATCGTGTTCAGCTTCTGCTTCAGGAGAATCGAATTGTATTTTTTTAAACCAGGCAGGGTACATTTTAATTTCTTCCATTTCATTACCAAATATTTCTTTGAATTTTTTATTGGTAAACAATAAATTATAATTCAAATCGCAACTGGCCATAGGAACAGGAAAGTTTTCGATAATACGTTTGAACTTTGAAGCAGTTTCTTTTGCCTCGGCTTCAATACTTCTTTTTTCAGTTAAATCAATAAAAATATTGTATATATTTCCGTTGCTATAAGCAGTTTTTATTTCAATAATTTTTTTGGTGCCATTTTTAGCTAACAATACTAACTCATGTGTAGTGCTCATATTTTCATGTTGCACTTGTTGTACATGATTGGCCCAACGATTTTTAGCTTGTTGTGCTGACATTTTATCGGGGTAAGCTTTGTTAAACCAATCCTGAATTGTTTTTAAATTTTTACCGGTATGACCAAAAATTTTTGTAAATGCTTTGTTGATGTAAATTATATCGCCTTGTGTATTGCAAAAAGAAATACCAACGGGTATGGCTTCTGTTAATGATTTAAATTTATGTTCACTCTGCTGTAAAGCAATGGTTGTTTTTTTTAAATCCGAAATATCAATTCCAATACTTAATGAGCCTTTAAAAATATTATCGGAAAATATGGGTGTGTTCTTCCATTGTATGGTTTTGAGTTGATTTTTCCTGGTTAGTATGCTATTCTCAAAATCAATTGCCTGCTTATTTGTTTTTAATTTTTTAAATATTTGTCTCGCTTTTTCCCTTTCAATTTCAGGAATAAAAATGCTGAACCAGTCTTGATGTAATATTGATTTTAATGTGTAACCGCAAATTTTTTCGCCGGCTTTGTTGAGATAAGTAACCATTCCATTTGAATCTAAAATAACAATAATGGCATGTACATTATCTATCATTTTTTCTCTTAACAAAAGTTCAACCGGAAATGATTTTGTTTTGTTTTGAACGGGTTGAATGTTTTGAATGGTAAAAACATATTGCAGGAAAACATTTAATTTTTTAATTTTTTGGATGGTTATTTCAGCCGAAAATTTTTTGCCTTTTTCATTTTGTAAAAAAGTTTTAATTGTTATTTTTTTTAATGATGCAGCAGCAAAATTTTTAAATGCTGCATTAAAAGCAGAGCGCTCTTTTGCAACAATAAGGTTTTGAAATTTTTTCTTCAACCATTGGTTGTTGTTTTTAAAATGCAAGGTTTCCTCAGGCCAAATATTTTCGATAACTACCCGGGCATTGGTTGCCAATACCAGCGTTGTTGCAAAGCAGCTAAGGAAATTATTTTTCATACTGGTTAAAATTGGCTTTTGATGCTTTTGCATATAGCAATCATTATTCGTTTGAATGCGGTATTTGATGTGCATCGGTAACCTTACTTCAATAGGAATAATTTTGTAAAATATTCGTAATTGTTTCAGGCTAATAAGAAAATAAATATAAGCAATTGCCGCGTAGAAAAAGTGATAAATATCACTCCTTCAATACATTATCCCAAATATCCACAGCTTTTAAACATTTTAAATTTATTTTCAGGCAGGTTTAAGTACCAGTTTGTATTTTGCAGTATGGAGCAATACCAACAGTTATTAAAGCATGTTATTGAAAATGGTCAGCAAAAGCATGACCGCACCGGCACCGGTACCCGTAGTTGTTTCGGGTATCAGATGCGTTTTGACCTGGAAAAAGGGTTCCCTTTGGTTACTACCAAGAAAATGCATGTAAAAAGTATTATTTATGAATTACTGTGGTTTTTAAAGGGAAGCACCAATATTCAATACCTCAATGATCATGGTGTTACTATTTGGGATGAATGGGCAGATGCAAATGGAGAACTGGGCCCGGTATATGGCCATCAATGGAGAAGCTGGCAGGGTGCTGGTGGTACAAGCATTGACCAGATAACAGAAGTAATTCAACAAATTAAAACCAATCCGGATAGCAGGAGGCTGATTGTCAGTGCATGGAATGTAGCAGATTTGCCTAAAATGGCCCTAATGCCCTGCCATGCCTTATTTCAGTTTTATGTTGCCAATGGCAAATTAAGTTGCCAGTTATACCAGCGCAGTGCTGATGTGTTTTTAGGTGTGCCCTTCAATATTGCATCATATGCTTTGTTAACTTTAATGATAGCGCAGGTTTGTAATTTAAAGCCCGGTGAGTTTATTCATACTTTTGGCGATGTGCATTTATATAACAATCACATGGAACAGGCAACTTTGCAATTGAACAGAAAACCATTTCCGCTGCCACAAATGCACTTAAATAAACAGATAACCAATATATTTGATTTTAATTATGATGATTTTATATTAGAAAATTATCAATGCCATCCGGCCATTAAAGCGCCGGTAGCTGTTTAGTATTCAAATTAAATAATGTAGCTTTTGTTATCAATACCAACTAATCTAAACAAACCGGTTATTACTTTGATAGTAGCTGCTTCCGAAAATAATGCCATTGGAAAAAACAATGCATTGCTTTGGCACTTACCCAACGATTTAAAGTTTTTTAAAAATAAAACATGGGCAATGCCGGTTGTATATGGCCGAAAAACTTTTAACGCATTGAATAATCAGCCTTTAAACGGGCGTTATAATATGGTATTAACCCGTAATCAATTGTTTCAATCACCGGGTATTACAGTAGTGCACGAATTTGAGGAAGCCCAGCAAAAAGCACTTCAATTGGGTTATAAAGAATTGATGGTTTTAGGTGGGAGTGAAATTTATGCGCAAACCATAGCATTGGCGCACAAAATGTATATTACAAGAGTGCATCATGTGTTTGAAGATGCCGATGCATTTTTTCCTGCATTCAGTACAACGGAATGGCGCTTAACATCGGAAATAAAGTATAATGCCGATGCGAAACATGCGTACGCTTACGCTTTTCAGTGCTGGGAACGAAAAGTATAAAATTGGATAAGATTTCCACAGATGTAGCAACAAAATTTTTTCGCTATACAGCCTCAAAATATTATGTATTCAAAAACTAAACTGGCTTCAAAATATATACAGTACTGGATAAAAGCCTCTAATGGTAAGGGGCATGGTATTCACTCTCCGTTTGTATTTGAATTTGTTCAGCAGGTATTGGTCCCTAAAATTCATATAGCAGCTGCTTCTGATATTGAGCGAATGCGTCAACAACTAAAAATAAGCCAACAGGAAATACTGTTAGATGATTTTGGAGCCGGATCCAGAGTGGTGAAGCAGAGTAAAAGAAGTATTGCTACCATTGCCCGGTCTTCATTAAAGCCCCGAAAATACAGCAGTTTATTGGCCAGAATGGTGGCATTTTATCAACCCGCTTCCATTATTGAATTGGGTACTTCTTTAGGAATTACTGCTGCCTATATGGCTGCAGCCAATCCCAACGCAACGGTTTATACTATTGAAGGCGCACAAGTGGTGGCTGCAGTTGCCAATAAAAATTTTGAAATTTTGGGATTGAAGAATATTCGCTCTTATGTAGGAAATTTCGATATTGTATTACCCGAATTGTTGCAACAAATTAATAAGGCAACCGATTTTGTATTTATTGACGGGAATCATCGGTTACAACCAACCTTACAATATTTCCATTGGTTATTAAAGCATTCCAATGAAGATACTATTATGATATTTGATGATATTCACTGGAGTAAAGAAATGGAACAAGCCTGGCATGAAATTCAAAATAATCCCGCCGTTACCGCCACAATAGATTTGTTTTTTATTGGCATTGTATTGTTTCGAAAATCGTTTAAATCGAAACAGCATTTTACCATACGATTTTGATTGTTACTGTTGTAATACCTTTTTTTAGCATGCAATGAGCCATCATTAGGTTAAATACCAACAGGAATGATCATAGTCGAATTCCATGTGGTCAAAATCAATATAAAAGAGCACATGAAAAAATACATTCAGAATCTGCAAAATCCTGGTTCTTAAATTTTGACATTGTATTTCATGTAAAAAATCCCTTGAACAACTTCAAATCGCCTACATTTGTTTTATAATGTAATGCACATGATAGCAGGGGTATTAAAAGAACCGTCAGGAGAAAATCGGGTGTCACTTTTACCCGAACAATTACCGTTACTTTTTAAAAAAAACATACAGGTTTGGGTGCAGCAACAGGCCGGCATTGCAGCTTATGCAACTGATGCAGCTTATACACAAGCAGGCGCAAATATAAATGACCGAACGGAAATTTTGCAGCAGGCTGATGTTCTGTTTTCTATTCATCCCCTTACCAATGATGATATACAACTGATTAAGCCCGGAACAATTGTAGTGGGTGTTTTTCAACCCTTGTATGCATATAAAACCATGCAGGATTGGGCTTCAAAATCCATCACCACATTTAGCTTAGATGCAATTCCCCGGACTACCCGTGCACAAAGCATGGATGTACTAAGCAGTCAGGCTAACATAGCCGGTTATAAAGCCGTTATAATAGCTGCCGCTAATTATGGCAGATTTTTCCCCATGTTTATTACTGCTGCCGGAAGTATTCCTCCTGCTAAAGTTCTGGTTTTGGGCGCAGGTGTGGCAGGCTTGCAGGCTATTGCTACTGCAAAAAGACTAGGTGCTGTAATTGAGGTTTTTGATACAAGGCCTGCCGTAAAAGAAGAAGTAATGAGCCTTGGAGCAAAGTTTGTGGAAGTTGAAGGTGCTGCCTATGCTGCCAATGCAGGCGGTTACGCAGTGGAACAATCAGCAGCTTATCAACAAAAGCAGCAACAACGTATCGCTGAAGCTGCTGCAAAGGCTGATATTATTGTTACTACTGCTCAAATACCGGGAAAACCTGCACCAAAATTGTTAACCGAAGCCATGATTACACAAATGCGTAATGGTAGTATTATTGTTGATTTGGCTGCTGCTACGGGCGGTAATACACCTCTCACTCAAAACAATGCAACTATTGTAACGGGGAACGGTGTTACCATTATTGGAAAAAGTAATTTACCCGCTACCATGCCATTCGATGCCAGTAAATTATATGGTAAAAATTTATTGAATTTTCTTCAATTAATTGTAACATCTGAAGGGAATATTTATATACCATTTGAAGATGATATTGTGCAGGGTTGTTGCATTACACACAATGGTAAAATTGTAAATGAAAGAGTATTGGCTTTGATTCAATAATTCGCGATTAAAATTTATTTTATGGAAGCAGCTTTAAAATGGGTTTCTGGAAATCAGCAAATGATTTACATTGTTATTTTGATGATATTTCTGGGTATTGAAATTATTGGCAGAGTACCCAGTGTATTACATACACCATTAATGAGCGGGGCTAATGCCATACACGGTGTAGTTATTATCGGAGCTATTATTGTAATGGGCCGTGCTGCTGAAACCAATTATCTGGCGCTCATTTTAGGATTTTTGGCTGTAATACTGGGCACATTAAATGTAGTAGGCGGATTTGTGGTAACCGACCGTATGCTGGAAATGTTTAGGAAGAAAAAATAATTATTTATTAAAGTATTGTATATGCAGTTGGATATTTTGACCATTTGTTACATAGCCGCCTCCGTTACTTTTATCATGGGTTTAAAAATGTTATCCTCTCCTGCTACAGCAAGGCGCGGTAATTTAGTGGCTGCAGCCGGTATGTTAGTGGCCATTATCGGTACCATCTTTTTGTATAAAGATGAAAATGGTAATTCATTACACAATTACAGCTGGATTTTTGCCGCTCTTATTATTGGGGCTATAATTGGGGTAGTAGCAGCAAAAAAAGTAAAAATGACTGCTATGCCCGAAATGGTAAGCTTTTTTAACGGAATGGGCGGTGCCTGTGCAGCACTCATTTCAGTTATTGAATTTGATTATGTGTTTCGGACTGCAGAAAAAGTGCAAACTCTGCATTTTGCCGACTCAGTGGCAACCGGACATTTTTTAGCCATTGCTGCTGGGGCTATTATTGGTAGTATTTCATTTGCCGGAAGTATGGTAGCCTGGGGTAAGTTGAATGGCAGTTTTAAAGATGTTGTTTTTAAAGCACAACATAGCTTAAATTTATTGGTTTTTGCGCTGGTGATTATTTTGGCATTTGTTACCTATTTCGCATCAAATCAATATGCCGACTACTTTTTTATTGCAACTGTATTGTTGGCCTTAATTTACGGTGTATTGTTTGTGTTACCCATAGGTGGTGCAGATATGCCGGTTGTAATTTCTTTATTGAATTCGTTTACAGGCGTGGCTGCAGCCTGTGGTGGTTTTTTGTATAATAACAAAGCCATGCTGACAGGTGGAATTTTAGTAGGTGCAGCCGGAACACTGCTTACCATATTAATGTGTAAAGCCATGAACAGAAGTTTAACCAATGTATTAATTGGCTCATTCGGATCAAAAGAAAATACAACATCGGGTTCAGCTACAACAAACAGTGGTTCTTACAAGGAAATTTCTACTAGCGATGCGGCAATGGTAATGCGTTATGCCAACAAAGTGATGATTGTACCAGGCTATGGATTAGCGGTTGCTCAGGCACAACATACCTGTCATGAGCTTGAAAAATTACTTGAAGATAAAGGAGTAGAAGTGCAATATGCCATTCATCCTGTAGCAGGCAGAATGCCAGGTCACATGAATGTTTTGCTGGCTGAAGCCGATGTTAGTTACGATAAATTGTTGGAATTGGAACAAGCCAATAATACTTTAAAATCAACCGATGTGGTACTGGTATTAGGTGCCAATGATGTGGTGAATCCGGCTGCAAAAAACAATCCTGCATCTCCCATTTATGGTATGCCTATTTTAGATGTAGAACAGGCTAAAAACGTTATTGTTAATAAACGCAGCATGAAGCCGGGCTATGCAGGGATTGATAATGATTTATTTTATCAGCCCAAAACATCCATGCTGTTTGGTGATGGCAAAAAAGTGCTGCAGGATTTAATCAATGAAATAAAAACATTGTAAGGCATTCTTGTATTTTAATATCAATATGAATGGAATAACAGCCTTGTAATTTTGGTTAAAATATTGTCGTTTTTTTAATAGTCGTTCATTACTCGCTTAACTTCGTTCAGTGCTACCTATTTCTTTTATTGAATCTATGCAGGGTGTAAAAGGCTTTCAAAAAGAAGCTTTTCTGGCTGCGCATGTGCATGATATTCCTGTTACTTCTATCCGTTTTAATCCTTTCAAAAAAAAATTATTAAAACAATTACCCCTTGCCCATCAATTAGATGAAAAGGTACCCTGGACTTCAGATGCATGGTATTTAAAAGAGCGCCCCTCGTTTACGTTTGATCCCTTTTTGCATGGTGGCGCCTACTATGTTCAGGAAGCCAGCAGTATGTTTATTGAACAAATTTTACAACAAGCAATACCACAACCAGAGCAGGAAATTGTATTGGATATAAGTGCTGCACCTGGCGGTAAAACAACTTTATTATCCGGTTATTTTAAAAATGGTTTAGTTGTAGCGAATGAAGTAATTAAGTCAAGGGCTGCAATTTTAACGGAGAATGTGATAAAATGGGGTGCAGATAATATCATCGTTACCAATAATGATCCTGTACATTTTCACCGCCTTCCTGCATTTTTTGATGTGGTTTTGCTTGATGCGCCTTGTAGCGGCAGCGGACTTTTTAGAAAAGATGCAGGTGCCATTGCCGGCTGGAGTCTTGAAAATGTACATACCTGTAGTTTAAGGCAGCAAAGGATTATTCGGGATACAATGAGTGTTTTAAAACACGATGGTTTGTTTATTTACAGCACCTGTTCTTATTCAACTGCCGAAGATGAAGCAATACTTGACTGGATGGTTCAGGAATATGCATTTGAACCACTTCGTATACAATTGCAACCCAATTGGGGTATTGTAGAAGTACGAACCACTCAACAGGAGGCATGGGGCTATCGTTTTTTCCCTGATCAGGTAAAAGGAGAAGGCTTTTTTGTTGCTGCTTTTCGAAAAAAATCGGCAGGAATACAACCTGTATTTCGATTGGAAAATAATTTAACACAACCTCCAGGCAAAGAATTAGCGTTACTTTCTGAACATATACAATTGCCAGAAAATTACAGGGTATTTATGCAGGAGAATGAATTTAGGGCCATTCAAAACCATTATTGGCAACCTTTACAACAACTGGCTCAACAACTCTACATAAAAAAAGCCGGGATAGAACTGGGTAGCCTGAAAGGAAAAGATTTTGTTCCTTCGCATGAATTAGCGCTAAGTTTGCTGCCTTTAACACAAATGAACAATGTTGAAGTAGATTTGGAAACTGCTTTACATTATTTACGTAAACAGGTGCCGGCTATTCAGGGGGCCAAAGGATGGTGTACCATTAGCTATTGTGGATTAAGATTGGGTTGGATAAAAGTTTTACCCAATCGAATCAATAATTATTATCCGGCTGAATGGAGAATTTTAAAAGATTAATTTTACGAAGTTGAAAATTTATTGAAATGAATGTATCTTCTATTTTAAAAGCAATTTTATGCTGTTGTGTAATTTTTCTGTTTAGCGCACTGCATGCGCAAACAAATGGTTCTGCAATTGAACATGTTATCAAGAAGGGTGAAACTTTATCGGCATTGGCGCACCAATATCATACTACTGTTGGCGATATTATGCGTTTGAATGGCATGAACAGTAAAAGTGTTCTGCGCATTGGGGAAAAAGTAAAAATACCTGTTAAAGGAACTAAGGTTGCACAAGCTGAAGCACCCGTTCTCAAACAAACCAAAACAGTTGCAACAACTTCTCAAAATGAAGGTAAAACAATCATTCACATTGTTGAACCGAAAGAAACCTTGTATGCCATCAGCAGAAAATATAAAGTAACTGTGGCACAAATTCAGCAATGGAATCATTTAACTTCTAGCAATATTCATACCGGTCAGCATTTAACAATTGGTACTGAGGCAAGTGAGCCTGTTGTTGCAAAAGTTTCAGAACCTGTTACCCACAATGAAAATGTACCAACCACTACACCTGCAAAACCTGCGGCTGCAAATACATCTGCTGTTGCACCTGTTGTTCAAAATGCAAATACATCTGTTGAGAATAATACAACAAAAAATCAGGTAATTCCTGTTAACAATAGCAGTAATTCAAATACAGATGACATTCCTACCGGCGGTTTTTTCACCGATTTTTATAAACAGACCGGGCAGTCAATTTCAGGTGATGCTTCTATTTTTAAAACTGCCAGCGGTTGGATGGATAAAAAATATTATATATTAATCAATAATATTCCTGAAGGTACCGTTGTAAAAATAGAAAGCAATCAAAAAGTGGTGTATGCTAAAGTATTGGGTGCACTGCCCAATATTAAAGAAGATGATGGTTTGTTGCTGCGTATTAGTAATGCTGCAGCAGCAGTATTGGGTATGGCTGATAAACGATTTCCGGTTACAGTGCAATATTAGTGGCTATTCCATGTGCAGCAGATGATGATATCCTCTCAAAAAAGTTGCTGTATCCATTCTCTTTTTGCCTTCTAATTGCAGGTCAGATAGCAGAACCCATCCATCCAGGGCGGCCATCTTTAAAAATGTTTTCCCATCGGTATAAATACTGCCCGGTATTGCAGCAGTTTGCATAGGTTCAACAGTGCAACGATAAATTTTTAATTTTTTTCCTTTCAAAAATGTAAATGCTCCTGGGTAAGGTGAAAGTCCTCTGATTAAATTATGGATGTTATCAGCCGGCTTATGCCAATCTACTTGACAAGTTTCTGTAAAAATTTTAGGTGCGTGTTTTATGCTAAGTGTTGTATCGTTCGCTGACACTATCTGCGGTTGTTCTGTTAGCGTTCCTGCAGCCAGCTGTTGTAAGGTTGTAACCAATAATTTGGCCCCAATTATTTTCATACGGTCGTGTAATTCGCCTGCTGTTTCTTCCGGGAAAATGGGCATGGATTGTTGCAATAATATATTGCCAGTATCAATAGCATGTTGCAATTTAAAAGTGGTAACACCTGTTTCTTTTTCCCCATTTATAATAGCCCAGTTAATGGGAGCTGCTCCTCTGTATTGTGGTAACAATGATCCGTGTAAATTAATGGTACCCATTGGGGGTAGGCTCCAAACCACTTCGGGCAACATTCTAAAAGCTACCACCACCTGCAACTGTGGTTGAAGCGATTGCAATGTTGCAATAAAATCGGGATGTTTCAATTTTTCTGGTTGAAGTACAGATAAACCATGCGTCACGGCATATTGTTTTACTGCACTTTGTTGTACCTGCATGCCTCTGCCTGCAGGTTTATCGGGTGCTGTAACTACTGCTACAATATTGCAGCCGGCCTGCATCAGCGCATCGAGAGCGGCTACCGCAAAATCGGGGGTGCCCATAAAAATGATTCTGATATCAGAAACTTGCATGCTGCAAATGTAGGGGATGAATTTCTTTTGTACATTGCAAAGCATTAGCGGAAATAGCTCATCCGGTAGAGCATCAGTTTCCCAAACTGAAGGTGGCGGGTTCGAGTCCCGTTTTCCGCTCAATTAAAATCTTTATACAACAAATATTTTTTTCTGATTTTTTTGAATACCTCTAATTGGGGCTGCCAGCTTGCTCTTATTTCATCTTCTGTTAATCCGGCTTGTATTTGTTTCATTAGCTGATTGGAACCTGCCAATCGGTTAAATGCATTGAATTTTTCATTCCCCTTTTTGGGTAAAATAAAAAAATGTGCTTTGTCGGGAAATAATGCATAAGCTTTTAAAATATATTGTATGGGCAAGTGGTTGTTAATGGCTTGTAATACCTCTTTTTCGGGTTGATACAAATTCCATCCATAACAAGTTACACCGTTTAATTTTGGATTTGCTGCACCAGGCCCGGGTGTTGGTGTAAATGCAAACAGGTTTTTGGGTAAATTCGGGTGCCCGATATAACAAAATGGGTGTGGTGTTCCTCTACCTTCACTCAGAACAGTACCCTCAAACAAACAATTGCCTGCATACCAGTAAACACTGGCCATGTCTGGTAAATTGGGCGATGGGGGAATGGGCAGCCTGTATTTGCTGTTGTGATCATAATTTTTACAACGTACAATTAAAAACGAAGGCAGATACCTGGAAAAGCCATGCTGTGCATAGTATTGATAAAAATGCTTGTCTGCTTCTTTCGAAAGCCAGTGTTCTCCAATCAGCATGTTAGCATATTCCCCTATCGTCATGCCATACACCGTTGGTATAGGTTGCATGCCTACAAAACTTTTATATGCAGTATCTAAAACAGGCCCATCAACATAAAAGCCGTTTGGATTGGGTCTGTCTAAAAGTATAACCGATTTATTGTTTTCAAATGCCGCTTCCAGCATCTCCTGTACCGAAGAAATGAAGGTATAAAATCGTGTTCCAACATCCTGAATATCAATGATAATCACATCAACATTTTTTAAGTCATCCGGTGTTGGTTTTCTTTTCTTGCCATATAGCGAAATAATGGGTATGCCTGTAAGGAGGTCTATATCATCTTGAATTACTTTACCATCATCTGCTTTTCCTCTGAAACCATGTTCGGGGCCGAAAGCTTTTACAATATGTATACCCGCTTTTAATAATGTATCTGCCAAATGCGTATCATCAATCGTAGCGGTATGATTGGCAAATAGTGCCACATTTTTGTGTTGCAGCCATTTGAAATAGGTCTGGGTTTGATAAGCACCCGGCAATATAGGAACCGTTGCTTGTGCAAAATTTGAATTGAAAATAAGCAGGTAAACTGCCAATAAAAGGTAGGATTGAATTGAAATTATTTTTTGAACTGCTGTACGATTCATTGTTAAATTTAAATTATTTAGAATATATTTTTGCATATGGTCTATTCTTTCTTTTGAATATGGGAGTTGAAAGTTAACGAAAAATAATTGTCTGTTATAGCAGTTCGGCGTATTTTGCAGGCGAAGCCGGTTTTCAATTCTTTCTGATAGTTGATGTTGAATGCTTCCGTAGAAGTTTGCGATGCAACCACAGTGGAGAGGTGAAATAGGAGCTGACTTCTTAAACAATAAAAAAGCAAACAATGCAACAAGTTAAAAAGGGTGATACTGTAAAAGTACATTATCACGGAAAGTTAGAAGATGGTACTACCTTCGATTCATCTGAAGGCCGTGAACCACTTGAGTTTGAAGTAGGCAGTGGTATGGTAATTGCCGGTTTTGATGATGGCGTAACCGGAATGCAGGTAGGTGAAAAAAAAACCATACATATTCCTGCTGATGAAGCATATGGACCTGTTCAGGAAGAAATGATTATGGAATTTCCACGCGATCGTTTTCCTGCCGATATGACACCGGAAGTAGGAATGCAATTAAACATGAGCAATGGCCAGGGCCAGAATTTTCCTGTGGTGATTGTTGATGTAAAAGATACAGTAGTTATTCTTGATGCCAACCATCCTTTGGCTGGAAAAGATTTGATTTTTGATTTGGAATTGGTTGCCATTGCTGGCGGAAGCCCGTTAATTATCATGCCATAACCTATTATTGAATTAGTTGATAAGCCCGGATATATTATTCCGGGTTTTTTATGCATGAATCGTTAAGATTATCTTGATAAACTGCATATTTAGGCATACTGCACAAGAATTGTATTAAATTGCCTTCAAAATTTTTCGGGATATGTTAAAAGATTATTCCTATTCAGTAGTAGAAAGATTCATGCGGTATGTGCAAATTGATACACAAAGTGATCCCGCTATAACTAATTTCCCTTCCACAGAAAAACAAAAACAGTTAGCACAGTTGTTGGCAGCTGAATTGAAGCAGATGGGTATTGACGATGCAAAAATGGATGAATATGGTTACGTTTATGGTACAATTCCCTCTAACAGCCCACAAAAAAATATACCTGTTATTTGTTTTTGTGCCCATATGGATACCAGTTCCGATTGCAGTGGTACAAATGTTAAACCAATTTTGCATCAGCAATACAACGGCGCCCCAATTGTGTTACCGGATGATGATACACAGGTACTAACAGTCGATAATTATCCATACTTAAAAGAACATATCGGAAAAGATATTATTACTGCTTCCGGAAATACTTTATTAGGTGCCGATGATAAGGCCGGCGTTGCTATTATTATGGATACTGCCAATTATTTAATGCAGTATCCTGAAATAAAACATGGCGATATAAAAATTTTGTTTACGCCGGATGAAGAAGTAGGCCGTGGCACAGAGAAAGTAAATCTGCAATATTTAGGGGCTGATTACGGATATACTTTAGATGGGGGTGAAGCAGGCCATTTGGAAGTAGAAACTTTTAGTGCAGATAGTGTAACTATTACCATTTATGGGGTAAGTGCGCATCCGGGTTATGCAAAAAATAAATTGGTGAATGCATTAAAACTGGCAGGTGAACTGTTAACCGTTTTACCAAAGGAAGAATGGAGCCCCGAAACCACTGATAAAAAACAGGGTTTTGTTCATCCTGTACGTATGGAGGGTATTGCAGAAAAAGCTACTATCGAATTTATTATTCGTGATTTTGATACTGCTAATTTGTTGAAGTATGAAGAAAGATTAAAACATTTTACTGAAACAGTGGTAGGATGCCATCCCGGTGCCTATTTTGAAATGCAGGTTAAAGAGCAGTACAGAAATATGTATGAGATTTTACAGCATCATCCGCAAGTAATTGAATATGCGGAAGAAGCTTACCAACGTACTGGCCTTGTTGTAAGAAAAGAACCAATTAGGGGTGGTACCGATGGCAGCCGTTTAAGTTTTATGGGTTTGCCCTGTCCGAATTTATTTACCGGTATGCAGGGTATTCACAGTAAAAAAGAATGGGTGGGTATAAAAGATATGGAGTTGGCTGTTGAAATTTTGGTACATCTTGCACAAATT
The DNA here is from genome assembly GCF_019249625.1 of Hydrotalea lipotrueae. Classification (NCBI taxonomy): domain Bacteria; kingdom Pseudomonadati; phylum Bacteroidota; class Chitinophagia; order Chitinophagales; family Chitinophagaceae; genus Hydrotalea; species Hydrotalea lipotrueae. Next base: position 18,137 of record NZ_JAESDL010000034.1, read on the forward strand.
TGGGAAGAAAAAACAATTACACAATAAATATGAAAATGAAAACATGGTTAACCGTGACTTTAACAGGAATTTTATTGTCCTGTCAGGCGCAAAACACTAAAAATGAAGCATTAACACCGGATGTATTTCAGCAACAAATACAACAACCCGGTGTACAAATTCTGGATGTTAGGACAGCAGAAGAATTTGCAAGTGGGCATATTGATCATGCACTGCAGGCCGACTGGCTCATACCTGATCAGTTTCAGGAAAGAGTAAAGAGTATAGACAAAGATAAACCGGTGTATGTGTACTGTTTATCTGGTGTTAGAAGTGCTGCCGCCGCCGATTGGTTGCGTGCCCATCAATATAAAACAGTATATCATTTAGCCGGCGGTATACAGGCTTGGAAACAAGCAGATAAACCTTTAATGGGTGAATCAAATGAGCCGCAAATAAACATGGAACAATACAAGCAAATGATACAGCAAGGTAATACCGTTACCTTAGTTGATTTTGGTGCCGACTGGTGCCCGCCCTGCAGAAAAATGCAGCCTGTGTTAGAGGCTTTGAAAAATACCTACGGTTCAAAACTCAATATTGTAAAAATTGATGCCGGCAAACAGTCTAATATCATGAAACAAATGAATTTGCCCGCTATTCCTGTATTTATTATTTATAAAAACGGACAGGAAGTTTTTAGAAAAAATGGGATAGTAGCACAAAGTGATTTTGATGCTGCCATTAAATCCTTGTTATAATTGAATAGTTATGCAACATAAAAGCCGGGGATGTTTTGCAACAATCCGGCTTTTTTAATCAAGGGTATTGGGTAATTAACGGCTGCTTTTTAAAAACGCTACAATTTTTTCTCTTTCTGCCTGTGTAATTAATGCTCTTGTTTGCATGTGCATGCCTATGGTTTCCCATTGTTCTGCCGAAAATGATACAGGAGATGGGGTGTTATGGCAACGCTGACAATTTTCTGCCCATAATTGTGCTCCCGATTTGGCTGCAACTGCCTTGGTAGGCGCACAACCATTGATGGATAATATACCTGTTATTGTAAAAACAATAACGAGTGCCAGCGTGATAGTATAGAGTGGTTTACGATTTTTCATCTTTTTAATTTTTAAAGTTGAATAGAGAATTGCAGATAAAATGTATTGGTATTGGTGGTGCCGTTGTATGCACTTAATAATTTACTGGCAGTACTGTTGCCGGTATAAGTTTCGTAAGTGGCTTTTACAACAGTTCTCCAGGTTAACCAATAATCTAAACCTACTGTAACAGCGTGTTGGTCTGCACCAAAGGTAGAGTTACCCGGTAAATTATAACTGGTATATCTGCCTGCAATTTCAAAATTTTTCAAAAAATTATTGGCTTCAGTTGGTCGGATAGAGCATTGCACAAACCCGGCTGTGGTATGGTTATTGAATGAGTAACTTTGAGTGCTGTCATTCGGATTTAAATAATTCTCATTGCTGATATTTTGTATATCATACTGAGCCTTAATGTTTACTAAGACGGGGCTGAAGGTTTTGACATAGTTTAAATCAAATGCATACATATTGCCCGTTGCATTTTGGTAGGGCGAACCCAGATCTCCTACTTTACCAAACATTCCCGATACTCCAATTTCTAATGATGAATTAGAAAACGGTAACCAGCCAATTCTTGCAGTAATGGTTTTATTATTGTTATTATCTACAATATTGCCACTGGTTAATGTACCATTACCCAATAACTGACTGCCATTGCTTAATGCTACATCATAGTTCAGTTTCATGCTGCCTAAAGGTAACCCTCCTTCTATTTCCACACCATAATCAGTAGGCGTCATATCTGCAATACCCATGGGGTCGGTAGCTAATTTGTCAATCCATCCGGCAGCTTCTCTTTTGGCATAGGTACCAAAAGGCAATACCAAATATCCTGCTCTTATAATAACATTGGGTGCCGCAAAATAAGATACATCTGCCCAGTTAACGCCCAAGCCATTATTGCTAAAAGAAGGTTCAAACTCTAACAAAAACTTTTTTCCGTGACGCCACAAAAACATAGGGCTGAATTCGTAGTGATCTGCATCTGCTAAACTGTTGGTTTTAGATATGGAGCTAACTCCACCCAGTGTATTGGTACTTTTGCTGGCTATAAATCCAAAGGTTGTTAATCCGACCACCATAAAATGATCATTGCCCGGTTTTTGATAATTGGCTTGTTGTTCCAATGCATTCAATCTGTCTAATACAGTAGAGTCAAAGCCATTGGTAGTTTGTGCAAACAAATGGGGAAATACACAGCCCATTGAAAGGGCAAATAATCCCAAAAGTTTAGAATATCTATTTTTCATATTGTATATATTTGAAAGTGATTCAATTGCTTTTTATCATTATCTTTTTTTAGCCAGTGAGCGGATGTAATTCACCAACTCCCACCGTTGTGTATCCGTTAAAACTTGTTTGTAAGAGGGCATGGGGGTATGCCCTTCAGTCATTTTCCAGTAAATAGCACCATCTGTTTCTTTTTGAACTGCGGCTGAAGTGTGGTCTGCTGGTTTGGGTTTTAAAGCAGCGGCTGCTATGCCATCTCCTTTTCCATTATTGCCATGGCAGGGTCCGCAATTGGCAATATATAATTGCCTGGCTTCCTTTAATACCGCCGTATTGCCCGCTAATGGATTTTTGAGTTGATTGGCAGATGCAGGTGCATTCCAGGTACTGGTTTGTGCCTGCGATATGGCTGGAAATAACAGTGCTGCAGATACGATGCAGAAAACTGTAATTAGTCGTTCCTCAAAAACGAATAGAACACAATGGGATCAATAGTTTATGAACAAATGCGGATAAAAAAGGTTG
>NZ_JAESDL010000035.1:0-17164 GCF_019249625.1 Hydrotalea lipotrueae
GATGCTAATTTTCTCGGATTTGTACAATTAGCTTGTACAATTATATTATTAAGAAACTACTTTTGAGATACGCTCTACGTATTTCTACGCAATTTTTTAAAAAATAGCATCTTCCTATCCAATTGTACCCGGTATCATTTAATTTTATACAAAATGTTTTTATTATGTCTTCTGCTTTGAATTTGGTATTGGTAGATGCCAAGCCGGCATACCTATTAAAACTTCAACACATGGTAAATACTATACCTTATCTCAATATTCTGTTTACAGCTAATCATGGTGTTGATTGTTTACAAAAATTACAGCAGGTTAAAACAGAGCCTGATGTAATTATAACCGACTTACTTATGCCCGAAATGGATGGCATGGGGCTTGCCGCCATTTTGCATTATGCTCGCCCCGCATTACCTATTATAGTTTTGTCTGATTTGCTTTCTGAATTCGAAATTGCCGAGTTAATGGATATTGGTGTAAAGGGCTTCTTGAGTAAAAAAAAGTTATCTCATGCTGTTTTAGAGCAGGCTATTGATGCAGTAAGTTATCGAAAGGATTTTATTGATACAACTGCTTTTGATATAGCTCAGGTTCATAAAGCTGTTGACCATTTTAACAAACTGCCCTATGAAAAAAATATTACGCAACAATTAACCAACAAAGAACTACTGTATTTACAATTGTTAGTAACAATGGAGAATGAAGAAGAAATAGCGACATGCATGCATATTTCCGTGAAAACAGTTCAATACTATGCCAATAATTTGCGCAAGAAGACCGATACAAGTTCTAAATCGGCCTTAGTGTTATTGGCCATTAAAAACAGATGGGTAAAAATCTATAAGGGATATGTTAGCAGTCATCACTAACTCAATGCTGTATTAAAATAGGGATTATAATATTGAAAGAGCAATTAACTGCTTCATATTCAAACCCATGCAGTTTTTTAATAATTGATTATTTGCAATAGGAAAAGAAAAAATAGTTGAATTACATTTCTTTGTTCAAAACTTCTCCTCTTTTCCCTTTAATCCATACATCCAATCTAATAATCACTTTGTAACCAATTCTTTTAGCTTCCACACATTCAACGCAGAAAATTTCTCAGTTCTCTTTATCTTACAGCCTTATTGTATTGCATGAAGGCAACTGTATATAAATCAACCGGTAGCTGGTACCAGGTAAAAGCAGATGATGGACGGTTTTATGCTGCCCGTATAAAAGGGGTGTTCAAAATTGAGGGATTTACTTCCACCAATCCCATTGCAGTTGGCGATGTGGTGAACATTAGCATTGAGCCCGGCCCTGAGCAACATGCCGTTATTGAAGCCATTGAGCCTCGCCACAATTATGTTATTCGTCAAAGTCCGCATCACCGAAAACATCACCATATTATTGCCGCTAATATTGATCAAAGCATTTTATTTATTACCCTAAAACAACCGCGCACCTCACAAGGATTCATTGATCGGTTTTTAGTTGCTTGCGAAATGTACCATGTTCCGGCCATTTTAGTGTTTAATAAAGCGGATATTTATCGTGAAAAAGAAATGCAGCAATATGAGCAGTTGCATGATTTATATACGCAAATAGGGTACCGTGTGTTGTTGTGCAGTATGGTAACCCAACAAAATATAGCCGAGTTAAAAGCATTGCTGCAGCAAAAAATAAGTTTAATTAGTGGGCATAGTGGGGTGGGTAAATCTACTTTTATTCAACAGCTTTTTCCCGATCTGTCGCTTAAAACATTGGCCGTAAGTGAATGGAGTGGCAAAGGTATGCACAGCACTACTTTTGCCGAAATGTTCGATTTGCCCGATGGTGGTAAACTAATTGATACACCCGGCATTAGAGAATTGGCATTGGTGGATATAAGTAAACAGGAATTATCGCATTATTTTCCCGAAATGCGGGAACGTATAACGCAATGCCAGTTTAATAATTGTTTGCATATGTATGAGCCGGGATGCGCTGTTAAGCAAGCAGTTGATGCCGGCGAAATTGCAGAAGAACGGTACTTTAGTTATTTAAAACTGTTAGAAGCAATTGATGAAAGTACCTGGGCATAACACTAATAGCCGCTTACGTTTTTGTCGGCTTTAAACTTCGGTGCTTTTCTGGCTTCTTTCATGGCCTTGGGATCGCCGGCGGCTAATTTACCGGCATCTACATTTTTTCCGTTTGAAGGGCAGCCATTGCGGTTGGCATGACTGAATAGGCCACAGGACGTCAGGAAGAGGCTAATGCCCCAAATCCATATTGTTTTTTTAACGTGTATCATTTGCACTACTCAACGGTTTTAGAGGGAATATTATTGTTTCGGGCAATCATTGGCATCCTGAAACCAGCCGGCATAAAAAGTATAATTATGGGCAATGCGATTAATTTCTCCTTCTAATAATTCCTGCGATACTTCTTTTACCTTTTTGGCCGGTACGCCGGCATATACACAACCCGCCTCTACCACTGTTCCTTCTAACACTACTGCACCGGCAGCAATTACCGCATTGCTGTGTACAATGCAGCGATCCATTACAATAGCACCCATACCAATCAGTACATTGTCGTGCACCGTGCAGCCATGTACAATGGCATTATGCCCAATAGATACATTATTGCCAATAACCGTTGCATTTTTTTGATACGTACAGTGTATTACAGCGCCATCCTGCACATTTACCCGGTTACCCAGGGTAATGGAGTTTACATCGCCACGAATTACCGTATTAAACCAAACACTGCATTGGTTGCCCATCACCACTTTACCTACTATCGTGGCATTGGGTGCCACAAAACAATCGTGCCCAAATTGCGGATGCACATTTTCAACTGGGAGAATAATAGCCATAAAAATTTGTTAGATAACTTTTTTATACAATCAATCATTCACCGAATGTATAACTTCGTTTTATATTTTCAAAGCTAATGTATTGTTGAGTATGAATTACAGGCAACTTTTTTTAAAACATATTGCACAAACCTCTGATGCGCCAATTGCCATAGAAATGCAGCGGGCACACGGTATTTATATGTTTGATGTGCATGGAAAGGAATATATAGATGGTATTTCCGGGTTTAGTGTGGCCAATATTGGGCACAGCCATCCCAAAGTAGTGAGTGCCGTTCAGCAACAGGCATCAGAATACATGCACCTGATTGTGTATGGCGAATTTATTCAACAACCACAGGTGGCCTATGCCAAATTATTAACCGATTATTTGCCTACTACATTAAACTGCGTGTATTTTACCAATAGTGGTGCAGAAGCTACAGAAGGCGCTATGAAATTGGCCAAACGTGTTACCGGGCGTACCAAAATACTGGCATTTCACAATGCTTATCATGGTAGTACGCAGGGGGCTTTAAGTATAATGGGTAGCGAATATTGGCGCAATGCATACCGACCTTTATTACCGGAAGTATACCATCTTACTTATGGAAGTGAAGCCGCCATAGCAGCTATTGATGCACAAACCGCTTGTGTAGTGGTAGAAATGGTGCAAGCCGAAGCGGGTATTGTATCTGCTGATAATGCTTGGCTGCAAGCTTTGCGTGCACAATGCACTGCCCATGGGGTAATGCTGATTGCCGATGAAATACAATCGGGTTTTGGCCGAACAGGCAGCTTATGGGCTTTTGAACAAACCGGTATTGTACCCGATATTTTATTGCTGGGCAAAGCTTTGGGTGGCGGTATGCCTTTAGGCGCCTTTATTGCGGATAAAACTCATATGGAATTGTTAACACACAATCCTGTATTGGGCCATATTACCACATTTGGCGGTCACCCTGTTTCTTGTGCTGCGGGTAAAGCCGCATTGGAAGTGCTGTTAGAGCAGCAATGGATTAAATGGGTGAAGGAAAAAGAAATGTATTTGAAAAATTACCTTCAACATCCTGCTATTAAAACCATTCGTAGTGCGGGTTTATGGATGGCTGTAGAATTTGATAGTTTTGAAACCAATTATAAAGTAATTCACCAATGCATTCAACACGGCTTAATTACTGATTGGTTTTTATTCAGGTCACAAGCCATGCGTATTGCCCCGCCTTTGTGTATCCAAAAAAATGAATTGAAAAAAATAGCAGGCATTGTGTTGCAAAGTATTATTGATACGGGGGTAGAATAAAAATATTGGCGAAGTGTTGTTGCCACGAATGCACGAATGTTTTTTATTGCTTATTCGTATGTATAGGTGTAATTCGTGTCTAAAAAAATATATGGCACCTTCCGTTGCACATTCTATTCCTTCATTGTCTGCTTTTTCTCAGCGTCTTTAATATTCATTCTGCAAAACCTACCATATAATTTTTCATATTGGGGAATAATATTCGCGATATCGAAATGTTTGGCCTGCTCATAAGCAGCATGCTTCATTTTATTCAGTTTTTGCTCATCTTTTAAAATGGTAATGGCAAATTCGCTCATGGCAGCCACATCGCCCACATTGGCCATAAAGCCGGTTTTCCCCTGTATATTAATCTCCGGCAATCCACCTGCGTTAGTACTAATTACCACTACCTTAGCGGCCATGGCTTCTAATGCAGCTAAACCAAAACTTTCATATTCACTGGGTAATAAAAATACATCACTCACGGCTAAAATTTCTTCCATCTGCTCTTGTTTACCCACAAAACGCACATCATCCATTACACCTAAAGCACGCACCAGTTCTTCCATCACCGGCCGTTCCGGGCCATCGCCCACCATTAACAATTTTGCTGGCAGGTATTTTCGCACTTCGGCAAATACTTTAATCACATCCTGCACCCGTTTTACTTTTCTGAAATTAGAGGCGTGTACCAGAATTTTTTCACCAGCAGGGGCAATCACTTTTTTAAAAGCATCAAAAGGTTTTTTGTTGAACCGATGCACATCTACAAAATTGGTTATCACTTCTATTTCTTTGGTAATGGCAAAACTTTTATAGGTTTCTTCCCGCAGGTTTTGCGAAACAGCAGTAATGGCATCGCTTTCATTAATGGAAAAAGTTACCACCGGTTCATAGGTTTTATCCCGGCCTACCAATGTAATATCGGTACCATGGAGGGTAGTAATTACCGGAACATTTCGCCCATTCTTACTTTTTACAATCTGCTTGGCCATATAAGCAGCAGAGGCGTGGGGTATGGCATAGTGTACATGCAATAAATCTAAATCGTGGTTAATAATTATATCCACCATGGTACTGGCTAAGGCCACTTCATAAGGCGGATAATCGAATAAAGGGTAAGTGGGTACCCGCACTTCATGGTAAAAAATATTGGTATTAAATTCATTCAACCTTACGGGTTGCTGGTAAGTAATAAAGTGTACCTGATGGCCTTCATCGGCCAATGCCTTTCCTAATTCTGTTGCCAATACACCACTTCCGCCAAATGTTGGATAACAAACGATACCAATGCGCATGATTCAACTGATTATTTGTGCTAAGTAACAACTATTTATCCTTTCAGTTCAATTATTAGCATTTACTTTTTTAAAAGGCAGGTTAAATTAACGTTGATCATCTGTAAAATTGTCAGGTTTTGTTGGGGTAGTCGCTACTGAAAAAGGTGCTTCCGGTGTGTTTCCTGCTGGTATTTTTTATGGGATTTCTTCGGGATTGGTTAGGGACAAGTTCAACTCAACAGCGTTGCGCAATGCTGTAAACCCGAATATGGGTGGAAGATGGATGCCAACGGGGCGGGTAAATGAAAGGCGAATTCCATTATCTTTATCGTGTTGATGATTTTTTATAAAAATGCTTATTCGACTCAATAAACCCTGAACGGCTATGATGAAAAAATTATTATTGGTTATATGGATGGTACCTAGTATGGCATTTGCACAACAGCTAAGCGATAGTTTGCTGATTAAACAAATATCGGATGATGTTTTAATCAATGGAAAGGCATATGATCTGCTTCGCCAGCTCACCAAACAAATTGGAGGGCGGTTGGCCGGCTCGCCACAGTTCATGAAAGCGGTATTGTGGGGCCAACAAGCTATGAAAGAGATGGGTGCCGATACGGTGTACATACAGCAATGTATGGTGCCACATTGGGTGCGTGGCGGAAAAGATGTGGCTACCGTAGTGCAAATAGGCAGCCGTAAGGTGAACAAATCTTTGTCGGTTACCGCTTTGGGCAATTCGTTGGGTGCAAAGCCGGGTGGCATAACGGCACCGGTATTAGCTGTGCATGATTTTGCAGAATTAGAAGCGAGAAAAGCAGAAGCAAAGGGTAAAATTGTATTTTTTAATTATCCGTTTAATCCCACTTATATTATTCCGGGCCGGGCTTATGGCGAATCAGGGGTTTACCGGCGTAATGGTGCATCTATAGCAGCCAAATATGGCGCCATAGGTATTATTATTCGTTCGTTGAGTGGCTCAACCGATAATAATGCTCATACCGGGGTAATGGCCTATAACGATTCTTTGCCTAAAATACCCGCCGCTGCCTTGGGTTTGCAGGATGCAGACAGTTTATTTGCCTGGTGCCAACGCATGCCCGTTCAGTTGCATTTAGAAACACATGGCCATTTTTTACCCGATACCATTGGCTATAATGTAATTGGTGTTTTAAAAGGTACCGAGCAACCACAGCAATACATTACCGTTGGTGGCCATTTAGATAGTTGGGATGAAGGGGAGGGGGCGCATGACGATGGGGCTGGTGTGGTGCAAACCATAGAAATATCAAGGGCTTTTAAAGCAGTAGGTTATCGCCCTAAACATAGTATTCATTTTGTATTATTTGCCAATGAAGAAAATGGTTTGCGTGGCGGCAACGAATATGCCCGAGTAGCAGCACTGCAAACCGATCAACCCATTTTTGCTTTGGAAAGTGATGAAGGTGGCTTTACGCCACGTGGTTTTGGTTGTAGCACTTCACCCGAAAAATTAGCCATGATCAGAAGTTGGATTCCTTTATTACAACCCTATGGTACTGATGTTATTGCAGCCGGCGGTGGTGGCGCCGATATTGGCCCGTTAGCCCGCCATTTTAAAATTCCTGCCTGTGGTTTAATGCCCGATAATCAGCGCTATTTTGATATTCACCATACCAAAGCCGATGTATTTGAAGCCGTGAATAAAAGAGAATTATTACTGGGAGCAATTAATATGGCCGGACTGGTATATCTTGTAGACAAATATTTTTAATATGAAAGCAAGAAAATGGTTGCGTAATGCCATCATTATTTTGGTGATAATTGGGGCAGGCTGGTTTTACTGGCATTTTTATTTTGTATTTGCCACCGGTACTAAAGCTGGTGTACTCAACACTTTTCAGCACAAAGGCATCATTTTTAAAACCTATGAAGGTGAAATTATACAAAGCGGATTTAAAGCCAATGTACAAAGCAACGAGTTTTCTTTCAGCGTTACCAATCAGCAAGTGGCAGCCCTGTTAGAAAAAAACTCAGGGCGTGATATGAACCTGCATTATAAACTATATATGGGTGCATTACCCTGGCGCGGCATGCAAAAATTTATTGTAGATAGTGTGATTGAAATACGCGGTGTAGGCAGAACCGGCACGATTGAGCCGAATTAATAAAGCCTGTCAGAAATTGCATCTATTATTTTTCTATTATTTTATCCTGCATCTTTGCCATGCAATAAACCAATCGGGCAATCATTTGTTGCAATAACTATTAAAAGTAACGGTATTATGCGGAAATGCGGCTTTTTGAGGGCCTGGTTATTGTTGTTATCAGTTTGCATAGCTACAGCAATATTAGCACAATCTAAATTTACTTTAAATGGTGTGGTACGCGATCAATCATCCGGCGAGTTATTGATTGGTGCAGTTATTCAATTGAAAGAATTACCCGGCATAGGGGTTACCAGCAATGCCTATGGTTTTTATTCTATTACCGTAAAGCAGGGCACCTACACAGTTATCGTTCGTTATTCGGGATATGAAACCATTACCCAAGCTGTGGCTTTTACCCAAAACCGTGAACAGAATTTTAATTTGATTCCTATTGCCAATAACCTGCAGGAAGTGGTGGTTTCTACCAAAAAGAAAAATGAAAATGTTGCCAGTCCCTTAATGGGGGTAGATAAACTGAACCTGCGTGAGGTAAATGAATTGCCGGTATTACTGGGCGAAAAAGATATTTTAAAATCTATACAATTATTACCCGGCATTAAATCAGCCGGTGATGGCAACAGTGGTTTTTTTGTAAGGGGTGGAGGTGCCGATCAGAACTTAATTTTATTGGATGAAGCGCCTGTGTACAATGCCACGCACTTATTGGGATTTTTTTCTACTTTTAATTCAGATGCCATTAAAGATGTTGCGGTGTACAAAGGGGGAATGCCGGCACTATATGGCGGCCGGCTGAGTAGTGTGGTGGATATTAAAATGAAAGATGGTAACGACAAAGCCTACCACGTTGATGGTGGCGTAGGTTTAATCTCATCGCGGTTAACTGTGGAAGGGCCCATTGTAAAAAACAAAGGCTCTTTTATTATTAGCGGCCGCCGAACCTATGCCGATTTATTTTTGAAACTATCACCCGATTCGGCCATTAATTCCAATACCTTATATTTTTATGATTTAAACCTGAAAGCCAATTATACACTCAACAAAAAAAACCATTTATACTTATCGGGTTATTTTGGTCGTGATGTACTGGGCTTTGGCGAAACCTTTGGCAGCGATTGGGGTAATACCACCGGCACCCTGCGTTGGAACCATATTGTGAGTAATAAACTATTCTCTAACACATCACTTATTTTTAGTAATTATAATTATGTTATTCGCATTAAATCGGGTACCGATCAGTTTAAAATTACTTCTAAAATTCAGGACCTGAATCTGAAGCAGGATTTTGATTATTTCATCAATAACAATAATAAAATAAAATTTGGTGGTAACATTATTCATCATACCGTATCGCCAGGTGCCATTACTGCAACGGCCACCTCTAACTTAAAAAGTGCTACCATTCAAAACCGGTATTCTTACGAAAGTGCATTGTATGTATCGCACGAACTCAGTTTTAATGATAAATTGAATATTGTGTATGGATTACGCCTCTCTAATTTATCGGCAGTAGGTCCGGGTAATTATTATCAGTACGACAGTAATGGCAATACCATTGATACCCTGAATGTACCTAAAGGCCATGCCGTTGCCAGTTATTGGAATTTAGAACCTAGGTTTAGTGCCAGTTATTTGCTCAATACCTATGCTTCTTTAAAATTTTCATACAACCGAAATGTGCAAAATCTGCATTTGCTCAGTAACTCTACTGTTGGTGCGCCCACCGATTTGTGGTTACCCAGTACCAATAATGTAAAACCTGAAATTGCAGATCAGGTGGCCCTGGGTTATTATAAAAATTCAAAGAATCAGGTATATGAGTTTTCGGTGGAAACGTATTATAAATGGTTGCAAAACCAAATTGATTATAAAAACGGCGCAGATTTGCAAGCCAATGATAATGTAGAGAATGAGTTGGTATATGGGGTAGGAAGGGCCTATGGTGTTGAGTTTTTCGCCAAAAAGAAAATGGGTAAATTAACGGGATGGATCGGTTATACCCTTTCACGCACCGAAAGAAAATTTGCAAGTATTAACAATGGCCAATACTTTCCGGCACGGCAAGACCAAACACATGCCATTACCACGGTGGGTATATACCGGCTTAACCAACGGTGGACACTTTCTGCCAATTGGGTATACAATACCGGTAATGCAGTTACTTTTCCCAGTGGTAAATACCGGGTGAACAACCAAACTACTTTTTTATATACCGAGCGCAATGGTTACCGTATGCCCGCCTATCACCGTTTAGATATTGCAGCAACGGTACAAAATAAAAAAAATCCCTACCGCAAATACCAAAGCAGTTTAACTTTTGGAGTATATAATGTGTATGGCCGCGAAAATCCCTATTTTATTACGTTTATTGATGATCCCAATAATCCCAATAAAACGGTTGCTCAGCAAACTTCTTTATTTCGGTTTATTCCCAGTATAACCTGGAACTTTAAATTTTAAGCATATGCGGATATTATCACTCATGATATTTTTTTTTTCATTGTGGTTTTTTTCCTGCAAAAAAATCATTAATGTAGATTTAAAGAATGCACCACCTGTATTAGTGATTGAAGGAATGATTACCAATACTTCACCTGCACGGGTGTTCATTTCCAAATCGGTTGCTTTTAGTGCCGATAATGTATTTCCCCCGGTTACCGATGCGATAGTAACCATTACTGACATAATTGGTAACGTATATCAATTGGTGCAAACAAGTCCGGGTATCTATGCTAATGCTAATTTATTAGGCGCACCGGGCGCTACTTATCGCTTGCAGGTAGTTGAAAATGGTACTACTTATACGGCAACCTCCACCATGCCGTTACAGGTTAATTTAGATACCCTACTTGTATCTAATATTATTTTTGCGGGAAAAATTATTCCGATTGTGCAGCCGCAATATTCTGATCCTGAAAATGTAGCCAATTATTATTGGTTTATTGAATACATTAACCGGGCTGAGAATCAACGCATTTTTGTATGGGATGATAATTTAACCAATGGCGGAATTTCAACCCGTCCGTTGATTGAGCCCGATAGTACCATTAATCCCGGTGATACCATTACTGTTGAAATGCGTTGTATAGATAAACCCATTTATCAATATTTACGCGGATTACAGGATTTACAAAATAATGCGGCCACACCTGCAAACCCCACCAGTAATATTAGCGGCGGCGTGCTGGGTTATTTTAGTGCCCATACCCGGCAACGTAAATCGGTGATTATACCGCAGTAGCAGGCTGCAAGATTAAGATGCATACAATAAAAAAATGGCCGGCCGCTTGTGCAGGGGTAAGGTAATTTTCTTCCATTCGCCAATGGTTTTGGTAAAAATAGCTTCTGTGGGGGCTGTAATATCTGCACCAATACACAGCAGGGTATTTTCTTTACAAACATTCAGTAAATCCTGCAATAAAGCCTGATTACGATACGGAGTTTCAATAAATATTTGGGTACTGTTATGTTGCCGCGATACCAGCTCTAATGCTTTTATTTTATTTTTGCGTTCCACTGCATCAATGGGTAAATAGCCTTCAAACGCAAAGCGCTGTCCGTTCATGCCACTAGCCATTAAAGCCAGCAATAATGCATTTGGTCCTACCAATGGGTGTACTGTTACCTGCATTTGTTGTGCTATGCCTGTTAATATTTGTCCGGGATCGGCTATGCCAGGGCATCCGGCTTCGCTTACAATACCTATATTTTTTCCTTGTAACAATAATTTTTTAAACTCGGTAATTACTGATTCCTCGGCTTTATGAATGGTAAACCAGGCATAATCGTCAATCACCATTTGTTTCCAAAGCTGTTTAAAATAACGGCGGGTAGTTTTTTCATTTTCTACAAAAAAGACATGACATTGCTGAATAGCCGGTAAAATATGGGCGGGTAATGCATGCAATGCATCGTCATATAAAGGAGCCGGAATTAAAAAAACTGTTCCTGGTTTCATGTAAAAAATTATTGCTGATAAAGCTATGATGTGGAATGATTTTTTTCAGAAGGTGGTTTGCCCGGAAAATATATAGTAGGTGCTTCTGTTTGATGCAGTGGATATAAGGCTAATGTTGCTGCCACTACTGCATAAGCAGGAGCCAATACCCAGCCAACAAAAAGCAACAGGTGCATGATGTAAAATATCAGTCCGTTACCAATGGCCAACCCCTTATGTGTACCAATATAATAAGTACTTTCGCCCATGGTTTTGTTATGCCTTCCCATACTATAATCCAGCATTGAGAAACCATAGTAATAACCTTCTATAAAAAGCGCAATAATCGGCGTAATTAACCCAAATAAAGGAATAATACTCAGTATCAGCAAGGCAATTAAATACACCGTTTGCCATAATGCATTGCGAATGGCTAAGCGAATACCCCGCCACATATCGGTACCCAATTGGCGTAAGCTGAAAGGATATTCCTGGTGATTGATGATGGCTTCTGTTTTCTCACTTAAATAAGCAAATACCGGTGAGCCCACAATCAGGTAAAAATATTTGAAGAATGAAAAATAAAAAAGCATTTGGATGAGCAGTAAACCCAGGCTCGATAAAGTAAATAAAAATCCCAGCCAGGTACTCTGCATTTTATCTAGCCAGGTTTTTAATCCGGTCTTTAAACTTAACCATTCAATCACGCCACTGGTAGTATGTAAGAAAAAACCCATGCTGGCAGCGAACAGCAGTGCATATAAAATACCCGGAATAATAATCCATTTCCATAACCGGTGTTGTTGAATGAATTGGTGGGCTTTAAAATAGGCCTGAACCGCTATAATAATTTCTTTCAGCAAATGGTTTTTTGTTACGAAAATAATCGTTTCTGTTTATTTAAGGGTGAATTGATTTTTGAAACGTTGTTTTCAGTAAAGCAATCAGTAATTTGTAATTCTCAATTTATTGTAATTTGCAGTGTTGAACCAGGTGTTATTATGCAGAAATTATCCCCTGATTTTTACCAAAGAAACGATGTGTTACAAATTGCTAAAGAATTATTGGGGAAGTTATTGGTTACGCAATTTGAGCAACAATTAACCATTGGTCGTATTGTTGAAACAGAAGCCTATAATGGCACTACTGATAAAGCTTCGCATGCTTATGGAGGCAGGTACACCCAACGTACCCAAACTATGTATGCAGCAGGTGGTTGTGCTTATGTGTATCTGTGTTATGGCATTCATCACCTGTTTAATGTAGTTACCGGGCCGGCTAATACCCCACATGCCGTTTTAATACGTGCTGTTGAGCCGGTTAAGGGTATATCTATCATGTTACAACGGATGGGTAAACCCAAAGCCGATTTTTCTATTGGCCGCGGGCCTGGAAATGTAACCAAAGCATTGGGTATTAGCCGCTTACATAATGCTAAATTATTAACCCGAAATGATTTGTATATTGCTGATGATGGTTACACCCTACCGGCAGGTGATTGTATGATTACCAAACGGATAGGCGTTGACTATGCCGGTGAAGATGCTTTTTTGCCTTATCGTTTCTTGGTAAAAGAAAATCCTTATGTAAGTGGGGAAAATAGATAGTTCTTTTGCTGTTTCTTGAGAAGATTCGATATGAGTTGTCGTAAATAATTTTTTCTCAATAATTGACTTATAGATTTTCATACAATTAAATTACTTACATGAAAACAATTTTCTCCTGTTATGTTTTTTTTTTGGCATTTCAACCCGCTGCACCAACACAAGTGTATCATTCACTGCAAAAATTAGTTCAACAATATTTTACTTTATGCAATCAGCATGATTCTGTTGCTGCAGCAACCATGTTTGCAACTAATGCTGAATTGTATTCACCCAATTGGTCAGGAACAGAAAAAGGGCAGGCAGGTGCTAAAAGTGTTTTACATCGGTATTTTGTATCTACCCCTAATTTGCAATATCATATTACGCATACGGTTTATTCCAAAAACGAAGCTGTGGTTGAATATACGGCAACGGGAACATTACAACATGGCGAGGCGGGTACCCCTGCTTATATGATTGGGAAGCAGTATATATTAAAAGAAATTACCCGGTTTACTTTTGTAGATAATCATATCACATCTGCGGTAAGCTATTTTGATCAGGTATCGTTTTTGAAGCAGGTAGGTTTTTTTGATCAGCATTAAGACAGGGTTGTTTGAATACCGTGAATATAATGAAGCAAGTTTGGAAAATAAGGTATTTTAAAATTTAGGGCAGCTAATGGGTTTGGCATCGCTGCGCTTTTGAATATAAATAAGTGATACTTCAATACCACCTACACCTTGTGAAGCAGTTTTTAAGGAAGAAGTATTTACATCGTATGAAGCGCCTATCCTAAAACTGCCATATTCTAAACCCACATAAGGAATAAATGCATCTCTCAAACGCAGCCAGGTGCCTACATAAACACTCACATCCTGCTCTAAATTTAAGGTTGGGGTAAATTGAAAAGCACCACCCAAAACAGTTTCTGATGCACCACCCTGAAAGCTTTGTAAAGCACTTAGGTGTAAAGTTGTATTATCACTAATAGGAAAATAAGTGCCTGCATGAATGGTGGCACGTGGGTTCAGTGAATAGTTGGCACCGGTGAAGGATTGTTGTGGCCGGGTAATATGATACAGGCTAATCCCAAAATAAAAATTATTTTTATCGGTGGTACTTCCGTTGTATAAAATACCGGCATTTACATCCATGTAATTCGATTTTAAGGTAGCCCCATTAAACACTTCGCTGGTAACACCGGTAAAGCCATTGCTGGTGAGCTGGTCTTCAAAAGTAAGTCCTGCGGTATTAATCATCATATTGGCATACGTTAATTGTACGCCCAACCCAATGGTGTTATTGCCATCTTCATCCAATCCTTTGTGATAGGCGGTTGAAACGGTGGCATAATTAAATTTAACAGCACCATTAGCACTGTTATCATTGTAGGCCATAAAACCCAGCCCCCACACGTCATTACTGGCAATTTTATTTTGCATAATATGAAAATCAACGGAAGCTGTACCGGTAGTAAACGCATTGTTAATGGTAGGCCATTGGTTCCGGTAATTACCGGCTACACGTAAGTTGCCATCGAACTTTCCGGTAAATGCAGGGCTAAGGGTTAAGGGGGAAGAAAAAAATTGTGAGAAATGCGGGTCTTGCGCCAGCAGTGGGTGCGACAATAACAGCGGGAAGATAAATAGTACAATTTTTTTCATGAGAACCCCTACGTTAGTCATGTAATATCTGCTTTGTAAAAGTGAGTGCAAAGCAAAAGCCCATCATTTTAAATTGTTTGTTTGCAAAAACAGATATCCAAAATACTGGAAATGCTGTATATATTTTTGATTTGTTGAGGTATTTAACAAAAAAAATTAAAAAATTAAGATTGGTCTTTTCTGCCATAGGCCAAATCGCCCGCATCGCCCAGTCCGGGTACAATATAACCTTTGGCGGTTAATTCATCATCAATGTCTCCGCACCACAATTGAATATTGGCACCACATTCTCTATGCACAAATTCAATACCCACGGTACAGGCAATAGCAGCCACAATATGAATGGCGGCGGGTTTGTATTCCTGTTGTATGAACTGAATGGTTTTAACCAATGAGGCCCCGGTTGCCAACATGGGATCGCTGATAATGACAATTTTATTATTTAATGACGGGCAACTCATGTATTCTAAACTAATTTCAAAACTGCCATCGCGGTGGTGTTTGCGATAGGCTGAAATAAAGGCATTATCGGCTTTGTCAAAATAGTTCAGCATACCTTGGTGCATGGGTAAACCAGCCCGTAAAATGGTGGCTAAAACCGGCTGCTCTATTAAAACTTTACTATTGTGAATACCCAATGGAGTATGTGTTTCCACTTCATGCCAGGGCAATTGTTTACTAATTTCATATGCTGCAACTTCACCGATTCGCTCTAAGTTGCGGCGAAAGCGCATTCTGTCGGTTTGAAGGTGGATGTTCCTGATTTCTGCCGTAAAATTGCTGACCAAACTATGGGTATCACTTAAATTAACAATCATAGGTAACAGTGCATTTAGGGTACTAAAACGCTGTAAAATAAAGGTAAAAAATGGAAATAGAGGTATTTACCTGCTACTTACAGTTTTGCTTATTGAAAAATAAGTTAGCTAATGCCATCTTGTAAGGATGAATAATAGTAGCAAAGGCGTTAAAAAATAAAGTGAAAACGAGTAATGCAGGAAGGATTAGCCCCTAAAAAGGTGTATTAAATAATTTTTTAAGGCATAGGTCATTAATTTTGATTTTTTACTGTTATCGGGTGTTTTTTCCGATATTTTCTGAACATGGCCTTCAACAGTGCGTTTAGAGATGTTTAAAAAATCGGCAATTTTTTCGTAATCGGGATGTGTAGCTAACAGTTGTAAAATTTTCAATTCGTGCCGGGTGAAATGGGGGGTCTTTAATTCATCTTTTTTCTTTTGTATTTGTTTCAACATTTTGCGAACCAGTGGAATATTCCAAATAGGGTCAATGAATACTTTGTTTTGTTGAATGGCTTCTATAGCTAAAGTGAGGCATTGATTGTTGAGCATTTGTAAAGAGCCCTTGGCAATTACAGCATTAGCGCCAATTTCTAACAGTTCTGCCACATCCGATTCAACCAAAAGGCCGGAAATAACAATTACTTGTATAGAGGGGAAAAACAATTTAATTAAACGGGTTAATGCCATACCATCAATTTCGGGCATTTGGCAGTCGGTAACAACTATATTGGGTAAATAACGGGTATTGTTTAAATGTTCAAAAAAATGGTACGCGTTGGTGTGGGAGTAAAGGATGGTGCACTCTTTTATTTTTTGGAATTTGGTTTTCACTAATTCCAAATCACGCAAACGATCATCTACAATAGCCACTGAAAAAGGGGTAACCATATAGGATTACATTTAATATTACAATATTATTTAAAAGGTAACAAATTATCAAATTTTGTATCGGGTATCTTAAAAATTGCGTAGAAATACGCTTGTTTTTTGGTAAGTCGCTACAGTATATTTGAGCTGTACTATTTGATGTACACCAATAATAGGTTTTACCGGTAAAAAAAGGTAGGCTTTTTATTGTAATGGCCATGCAATAATGAAGGTTACCGTTGCAGATAAGCAAGTAAAAAATCCGCTGAACATCCGACCCCATGAGTGTTAGGCAGGGGAGGGTAAAATATAAAAATTTTAATAATGCAAAAATTAAAACTATTATCAGTTGCATTGCCAATACTAGTTGCAGTGGTGCTTGTATTACATAGTAATACTGCTAAAGCACAGTCTGCTAGTTGTGCCGCTGCTAAACAAACTTGTTACAAAGTTACACTGGGTGGTGTAACTGTTAAATCGGTTAGTGGTCTTGCAACCATAAAACTTTAGTAGTGAAAAATACCCCTATTGTTACTAGAATTAGTAACAATAGGGTTTTTGTTGACTGTTTTCTTAAAAAATTAATGTATGAAGAAGAATAAAGTTTTAATTTTTGGCAGTTTTGTTGTTTTTTTATTAATAGTATTTTTTTTAATAAATCTTAAAAATAATAAAAGTAAACATTTTTTACACAATACTTCGGTAGTTTTTTAAGGTTGAGAAGGATTGGATATGGATAACAAATTTGGAGGGGAAAAGATGTTAACA
>NZ_JAESDL010000036.1:0-17054 GCF_019249625.1 Hydrotalea lipotrueae
CCTGCAACCTTTTTTATCCGCATTTGTTCATAAACTATTGATCCCATTGTGTTCTATTCGTTTTTGAGGAACGACTAGTTAACGGAACAGATCAAATAAATACAGGAATTAACCTGAATCCAAAATTTCAATAAAAATATACATAACGTGTTGTGCTATTAAAATATGTTTTCGTTTGAAACTCATTGCCTAATGGTGTTTTAGTAAACTATGTATAACTAATTGATATTGAGCAAAGTTTATTGAAACCTAAGTCCAGTATGATTTTCAGAGCGTAATAGCACAACGCGTTATAAATAATGATTTAGTGTTTGTTTAGAAAAAATAGATGTTTGAATAATGTATTCATTTCATTCGTTTATAGAGTTCTACAAATTGCCAAATAAATAGACGTTTCTGTTTTTGTTAAAATGAGTAATGTATATTTAATACATGTTAATTGCCATTCAAAACTATAAACCTACCATATTAGCCGGTACAACCCATTCATCAAACTGCTCAGGAGTAACATAGCCTAATTTTACCGCCATTTCTTTTAAAGTAGTGCCTTCTTTATGTGCTTTTTGCGCAATTTCAGCGGCTTTGTAATAGCCAATTTTGGTGTTTAAAGCAGTAACCAGCATTAATGAATTGTCTACATGCTTTTTAATATTGGCTTCAATAGGCTCAATGCCGATGGCACATTTGTCATTAAAACTTACACAGCCTTCGCCAATTAAACGGGCACTGTGTAAAAAGTTGTATACCATCATGGGTTTAAATACATTCAATTCAAAATGACCGGTAGCTCCGCCAATATTAATGGCCACATCATTCCCCATTACCTGTGCAGCAATCATGGTTAAAGCCTCACATTGGGTTGGGTTCACTTTCCCGGGCATGATAGAAGAACCGGGTTCATTGTCGGGAATATGAATTTCGCCAATGCCACTCCGTGGGCCGGATGACAACATGCGTATATCATTGGCAATTTTCATTAAGCTAACTGCTACCGTTTTTAAAGCACCATGTGCTTCAACAATCGCATCATGGGCTGCTAAGGCTTCAAATTTATTTTGTGCAGTAACAAAAGGTAAACCGGTTAATTCCGCTATTTTTTTTGCCACCAATATATCATATCCTTTGGGGGTGTTAATGCCGGTGCCCACAGCAGTGCCGCCTAATGCTAACTCGCTTAAATGCGATAAGCTGTTATGAATGGCTTTTAAACCATGCGTAAGTTGTGCTACATAGCCACTAAATTCCTGTCCTAAGGTTAATGGCGTTGCATCCATAAAATGCGTACGGCCAATTTTAACCACATGCATAAATGCCTTACTTTTTTCAGCTAAAGTATCTCTCAGTTTGGTGATACC
The DNA here is from genome assembly GCF_019249625.1 of Hydrotalea lipotrueae. Classification (NCBI taxonomy): domain Bacteria; kingdom Pseudomonadati; phylum Bacteroidota; class Chitinophagia; order Chitinophagales; family Chitinophagaceae; genus Hydrotalea; species Hydrotalea lipotrueae. The sequence continues at coordinate 1,356 of NZ_JAESDL010000036.1, forward strand.
GGGGATAGTCGTTTCTATCAACATTTTATAAGCTGCAATGTGCATGGCTGTTGGAAAGGTATCGTTAGATGATTGTGATTTATTCACGTCATCGTTCGGGTGTAAAAACTTTTCTTTATCAGTTAATTGTCCGCCTTTTAATACATGTGCTCTATAAGCAATTACTTCATTAACATTCATATTGCTTTGTGTGCCGCTGCCGGTTTGCCATACTACCAACGGAAACTGGTCATCTAATTTTCCGTCTAAAATTTCATCACAAACAGCACTAATGGCGGTGCATTTCTCTTCCGGTAGAACACCCAACTCAAAGTTGGCCAAAGCAGCAGCCTTTTTTAAATAAGCAAATGCCTGAATAATAGGTTTGGGCATTTGATTAATATCTCTTGCAATATTAAAATTTTCTACGCTTCTTTCTGTTTGTGCACCCCAGTATACATGTGCGGGTACTTTTACCTCGCCCATGGTATCTTTTTCAATTCTGTATTCCATGCTGTATATTTTTTAGGATAATAAAATAACTTTTTGAAGACGGCGCAAAGTTATGACTAAGTTTTATTTGGGTTTAAAAATGTAGGATTTGTTGAAGCATGGAAGATATTGTAGTAATATTAGTATTGCAAAATGAAAAATGTATTATGTTTAAAATATACTTATTCCTTTTTTTATTTGTTTTTTCAACATTTGGCATGTCACAAACCGGTGCAAATGGCTTACAAATATTACCACTACCTTCAAAAGCGCAATTGGTATGGCAGGATCAGTCGTTTTACCTGTTTGTTCATTTTGGTACCAATACATTTTCCAATAAAGAATGGGGTTTGGGTGATGAGCCGGAAAGTGTTTTTAACCCAACAGCATTAGATTGTAATCAATGGGCACGTATTGCCAAAGCGGTGGGTGCTAAAGGCATTATACTTATGGCCAGACACCATGATGGTTTTTGTTTATGGCCAGTAAATTCAGTACACATACGGTGGCCCAAAGTAAATGGCAAAATGGTAGGGGAGATGTTTTAAAAGCCTGTGCTGAAGCCTGTAAAGCAAAAAGTTTAAAGTTTGGGGTGTATTTATCGCCTTGGGATAGGAACCATCCTCAATATGGCACCCCGGCATATAATACTGTATTTGTAAATATTTGAAAGAAATTTTTACAAATTATGGGCATATAACTGAATTGTGGTGGGATGGTGCCAATGGGGAAGGGCCTAATGGGGAAAAACAAATGTATGATTGGCCGTTTTTTCAAAAAACGGTACGTCAACATTCACCTGAAACTCTCATTTTTAGTGATATTGGTCCAGATATTCGGTGGGTGGGCAATGAAAAAGGTATTGCAGGAACTACAAATTGGAATATTTTAGATACCGCCGGATTTACCCGTGGCATAGGTGCACCTCTTCCAGATACTTTACAATCGGGTAATTACAATGGTTGTTGTTGTATACCTGCAGCGTGTGATGTTAGTATCAGGCCGGGTTGGTTTTAGCATGCCAATGAAGATAGTTTGGTAAAAACGCCACAGTAATTGTTTGGTTTGTATGCAAAAAGTATTGGCAGGGGTGCTAATTTATTACTCAATGTGCCACCCAACCGGCAAGGGCGGTTTAGTTCACCCGATTCAGCAGCTTTAATAGGTTTTAAAGCAATGCTTGATAAGGCTTTTAAAACAGAACTCCTGAAAGTTAATGCGGTGGTTAATACGGTGCATCTGAACAAAAAATCTGTGAAAAGAAGATATCTGGGATACAACTATGTTTTTAAAGAACCAATTATGCTGAATTGTATGGTATTGGAAGAAGACATAACAAGCGGCCAGGCCATAAGTAGCCTTATCATTACCGTTAGTTTGCATGGTGAGGTTCAGCAATCTATTGCTATTACCACTGTTGGGCACTGGCGTATGGTTTGCTTCCCCAATTGTAGTGCTACAGAGGTTTCAGTAGTAGTAACCGGTGCAAAAAATTTGCCGTATTTAAAAAATATTGCTGCGTACCAAATACCGGATGATTTATTCCCCTTTATGTTATAAATTTATTTTCCGCTGAATACAGGTTTCCTTTTTTCAATGAAAGCTTGGGTTCCTTCCTGCATATCATCGGTTGCAAAGCAAAAGCCAAAAGCATCAATTTCTACCGCATAACCATCTCTGGCTTCATCAAAAGCGGCATTTACGGCACTAATGCAGGCGCCAATGGCCAAAGGTGCTTTGGTATTGATGTTGGCTAGCAGCTTGTAAGTTTCCGGTAATAATTGTTCGGGTTCAAAAACATGATTTACTATGCCATACTGCAAAGCAGTTTTGGCATCAATCATATTACCGCTGATTAATAATTCAATGGCACGGCCTTTACCAATTAATTGTACCAAGCGTTGTGTGCCACCATAGCCGGGTATTAAACCTAAATTTACTTCAGGCTGGCCAAATTTGGCATTATTAGATGCTACCCTAAAATGGCAGCTCATGGCTAACTCACAACCACCACCTAACGCAAATCCATTGACGGCGGCAATAATGGGCTTTGGGCAGTTCTCAATACGGAAAAAAGTATCTTGTCCGGCTTTAGCCAATGCTTTTCCCTCTTCAACAGACAGGCCTTTAAATTCAGTAATATCGGCGCCGGCTACAAATGCTTTGGTACCTGTACCAGTAATGACTGCAGATAAAATTTCATCGTTGGTATACACTTCATCCAATGCCTTATTCAAATCGTCGAAAACAGCTTTGTTTAAGGCATTCAACTTATCGGGCCGGTTAATAGTAATGGTAAATATGTGGTTGTTTAATTCGGTTAAAATACTAGTATACATCATTTAAAATTTTCGGTGTTCAATGGTCCACTCCTGAATATAATTGGCAATGTCGCTAACAGGTGTACCCGGTGCAAACAATTTGCCAACGCCTAATTGTTGTAGTGTTTTCATATCATCATCGGGAATAATGCCGCCGCCTGTTAGTAAAACATCATGCATTTGTTTTTCTTTCATCAATTCTAGTATACGGGGAAAAACTGTCATGTGTGCGCCACTTAATATACTAACCCCAATGGCATCTACATCTTCCTGTAAAGCAGCATTTACAACCATTTCAGGTGTTTGTCGCAATCCGGTATAAATTACTTCCATCCCGGCATCCCGAAGGGCAGTGGCAATAATTTTGGCACCCCTGTCGTGTCCATCTAACCCCACTTTTGCTACTAATACCCTAATGGGCCTGTTCATTACTGTTGTCATGCAATCGTATTGAATTGTGTTGGCAAAAGTAAGTAAAGCATATTTATTTTATAACTTATCGGTAATAAGGTGCTTTTAACCTGGCTATTCTTTTATCTAACCATGGGTTTAGTTGCGGATTGGCATTTTGAAAAAATATAATTTTTGTACCATTTTCTCTGGCTAACGGATTATTCAGCGAGTCGATTACTGCAAATTTTTCAAAGAAATGAAAAGCAGTGTCGTTTAAATCGGGTAGGTGTTTAGCTATTAGAATAATGTTTTGAATGTGGTAATGATTGGGCATCCATAATAAAAAAGATGCCTCATTGCTATATACTTCAGGTAAGTGGTATTGACTGCCGTAATAATTCATGGCACCTGCAAATGCGTAATTACGGCTGAAAATAAGGGTGGTGCTTTTTTCATTTTCCGGTATGCTATTGTAAAAATTAGCCAATTTAGTGGTAGTGCTTTTCCAGCCTATCATATCGGCAAAATCTTGTGGCAATGGATGCATTTTTTGGTCTTCCCATTTAAATAAACCTGTTTGGTTTAAATGTGTTTGCGAATAATAGCTTGCTAATTTTTCTGGCGTTGCAACAGGTAATAATATTGGCAGTGCAAATAAACCCAATAATATTGAAAAGGCTAATGCAGGATATTTTAACCAACGTGCATGACCTTGCGTAAACTGTTCAAAAGCATAACCGCCAAAGGCAAATAAAATAGGATAAAGTCCTAAGGCATAATAATCCTTTCCATGCATTACTAACAATAAAAAAATCACAGTAAGATAAGCCCATCCAAATAATCTGAATTTTTTTCCTTCAGGTAAAAAGAATACCCAGATTAGTCCGGTAAGCCATATATAAAAACAAGGCAGATTCATGAGTAACTGCCCCGTTAAAAAATCTTTGTAACCTATATGTATTAATTGTGATTGTTCTAGTAATTGCATATGGTGTATAAAAGGAAAGTTGTGCAGGTATTGCCAGATGATATTGGGTAAAAAAATCAGCAAGGCAAGTAATGCAGCTAAATAAATATCCGGTTTGCCGAATACTTTTCTATGTTGGGTGAGCAGCAAACCAATAGCAATACCAATGGCATAAAATGCCACAGAATCTTTGCTCAACAACCCTAAACTCAAGGCAATTCCGCTGAAATAAATCCATTTATTATTTTGTGTAATAATCCATTGCAGCCAGCAAAAGCCAATAGCAGTATAAAAAAATACTTCTAAAAAATTAGGTTGAAATAAATAAAACAAACGTAAGTAACCACCAAAAATAAAAGGCAGCCATCCAAATAATAAAGCCAGGCTCTTGCCACCTAATTGAATAATGATTTTACCTGCCAGAAGAAAGGTACAACTGCCAAATAAAGCAGGCCATATTTTAATCCAGAATATATCATCACCTAACCAATTGGTTATCCATCCCAAAAAAGAAAGCAGGGGCGGTGCTTCTAAATAACCCCAGGCTATATGCATGGCTTCAGCTAAATATAAAAATTCATCGCGGTGGGGTTCATAAAAACTGCTCTGCAAAAAAAATGGAAGCAACAATTGTATTAATGACAGAAAAAACAGGAGTTTATATATAGCCTTCATCTTTTTTGCATTAAGATAAAGCATACTGCTATATTCCTATTCATTTTTTTACAATTATGCCTGCATTAGTTGTAGGGTATGTTTTATCCGGTGAATGGTTGCTTCCCTGCCAATAGCAGCCGCAATATCAAAAACATGCGGCCCAAATTTGCCACCTACCAGCATAATACGAAGCGGTAACATCAGTTCGCCGGGTTTTAGCTGATGTGCTGCAGCCATTTCTTTAAAATCTTTTTCTAAATTTTCTGCATTCCAAATGGTGGCCAATTCTAAATTGCGAATCAGTTCTGCAAAAAATTGTTGTTTGGCTGAGTTCCATTTTCCAGCAATGGAGGCCGTATCTATATGTTCCGGATGTTTGAAGAAAAAGGCAGATTGCTCCACAAAATCCGGTAATACCTGGCAACGTTCTTTCATCAATTCCATTACTTTATGCAAATAAGCATCATCTGCTATGGTAATACCTGCTTTAACAAAATAGGGTTTTACTTTGTCTGCATACTGTTGTACAGGTAATTGTTGTAACCAGCTATGGTTAAACCATTTGGCTTTTTCATAATCGAATTTTGCGCCGCCTTTGTGTATTCGTTCAATCGAAAATTTTTCAATCAGTTCCTGTAATGAAAATATTTCTTGTCCGCTACCATCATTCCAGCCCAGCATGGCCAGCATATTCACAAAAGCTTCGGGTAAAAAACCACGTTCTTTAAATCCGGTAGTAGTATTGCCGGTGGCGGGGTCAGTCCAATCCATGGCAAATACTGGGAAGCCCAATCTTTCCCCGTCGCGTTTGCTGAGCTTTCCATTACCATCGGGTTTTAATATCAACGGTAAATGCGCCCATTGTGGCATCTTATCTAATCCAAACAAATATTTCCAAAGCAATATATGTACCGGTGCGCTGGGTAGCCATTCTTCTCCTCTGAATGCATGGGTAATTTGCATTAAATAATCATCAACCACAACTGCAAGGTGATAGGTAGGCATGCCATCTGCTTTCAATAAAACTTTATCATCACTTAAACCGGTATTAAATTCAACAGTTCCTCTAATTAAATCATGGCAGGTAACCGTTTCGTTCTCCGGCATTTTAATACGTATTACATAAGGGGCATTGCCGGCCAATTTTTCTAACACAGCTTCTGGGTTTAAAGTAAGCGAATTGGTGCATTGCCTGCGGGTTTGATGATTGTATTGAAAGTTAGGAATTGCTTTACGTTGAGCATCTAAGGCTTCGGGCGTATCAAATGCATAATAGGCATAGCCTTTTTCAACTAATTGTAAGGCATATTGTTTATAAATGTCTTTTCTTTCACTTTGTCTGTATGGCGCAAATGGGCCACCGTTAACAGGGCTTTCATCCGGTTTTAATCCGCACCATTGTAAACAGTCAAATATATATTGTTCAGCCCCTTCTACAAAGCGGGTCTGGTCGGTATCTTCTATTCTTACAACAAAAGTGCCCTTGTGTTGCCTGGCAAATAAATAATTAAATAATACGGTGCGTACACCTCCTAAATGTAAACCACCGGTGGGCGATGGGGCAAAACGAACCCTTACTTTTTTATTCTTCATGCTGCAAAGATAATACTGCCGCTTACTTTCTGTACTGATAAAAGTATTTAGAAATATCTTTGTACCATGTACTTTGTAAAAACACCCTGGTGGTTAAGTAAATTGTATCCGGCATTAACCTGGCGTATTCCGGTAAAGGAAAAAACTTTATTTTTAACTTTTGATGATGGCCCGGAAATAGCAGCAACACCTTTTGTATTAAATGTTTTGAAACAATACCATGCAAAAGCTACTTTTTTTTGTTTGGGAAAAAATGTAGCAGAATATATCGAAATCTATGAACGAATACTTGCAGAAGGTCATGCTGTTGGTAACCATACCTTCCGGCATTTGGACGGATGGAAAACCAATAATACGCTTTATTTTAATGATGTTTTTGAAGCTGCTAAATATATTGATTCCAACTTATTCCGGCCACCTTATGGGCGCATTACCCGTTTTCAGGCCGGTATATTGCAACGTCCTGCCAATTCATCCATGCAAAGAACATTTCGTGTAATTATGTGGGATGTGCTGAGTGGCGATTTTGATACCCGGATTTCATCTGTTGAATGTTTGGCGAATGTGGTAACCCATGCGCAACCCGGCTCTATCATTGTATTTCATGATAGTGTAAAAGCATTTCCACATTTAAAAAATGTATTGCCAAAGGTGTTGGCTCATTTTACCGAAAAAGGATATCAGTTTAAAACTATTCCTTTATAAAAAAATGGCCAGAGTAAATACTCCGGCCCTGTTTATTCCGTACCCTATGAAAACAAAATTTAATTTGTTCTTTTTAACTTTTTTCTGACGGACAATCGCAACACTTAAACGTTGCCTGTTCATTATTATTGTGAAAAAAATAATTTTTTTATGCTGCTGATTGATACACACACCCATTTGTATGTTGAAGAATTTAATGAAGACAGAGATGCTGTTGTGCACCGTGCCATTGCGTCCGGAATTACAAAAATGTTTTTACCTGCCATAGATGCTGCTACTTACAGCGCTATGATGGATATGGAAAAAAAATATCCGGGAAATTGTATTTCGATGATGGGGCTGCATCCCTGTTCGGTAAACGAATCAGTTAACAATGCCTTGCAAATTGTAGAAGAATGGCTGAACAAAAGGCCTTTTGCGGCAGTTGGTGAAATTGGGCTTGATTTTTATTGGGATAAAACTTTCATGCGACAGCAATATCAGGCATTTGATTTGCAAATGCAATGGGCGCTCGAAAAAAAATTACCCATCGTAATTCATACCCGCAATGCCATGCAGGAAACCATCAATCGCGTAAAGCCATTTGCACAGAAAGGGTTAACCGGGATTTTTCATTGTTTTAGTGGTAGTTATGAAAGTGCCAAACAAATAATTGATATGGATTTTATGTTGGGTATTGGTGGGGTGCTCACTTATAAAAATGCGGGTTTACCTGCTGCATTAGAAAAAATACCGGTTGAACACATGGTTTTGGAAACGGATGCCCCTTATTTAACCCCGGTTCCTTTCCGTGGCAAAAGAAATGAAAGTAGTTATTTACAATATGTAGCAACATATTTGGCTACCATTAAAAGCCTTGCTTTAGAAGATTTGACCGCTATCACAACAGCGAATGCTGAAAAAATATTTCATGTGTAACAAGGAACAACTATTTTTGCCGCCCGGTAAATGGATTCAATTTGGTATTTTTAATACCGGCTGAGCCACTCCGGTTGTGCTGCTGTTGCGTCGCAATCCGTTCATCTGCAACAAGCACAGCAGCAAATGGCATTATACAGAGGGGTGTCCGAGTGGTTGAAGGAGCACGCCTGGAAAGTGTGTATACGGGAAACCGTATCGAGGGTTCGAATCCCTTCCCCTCTGCTTTTATCTTTCGTTGTTTTCCTTGAATTTCCTTCTTCTTCAATATTAATTTTCAGTTAATTTTTTAGTACATAAACAGCTTAAAAGCATTGTTCCAAGTTATTTTGATGAAATTATAATAAACTTAATAAACTTAATAATTGCTTAATACTAAAATCTTCTTTAACTGTTATTCTCACCAATACTTTTGCGCCAAACAAAGCCATTGTTTGTGAAGAAAATAATTTTATTACTCATTCCTTGTTTCTTTTTTATTGCAGTGGTTGCACAAACAGTAACCATTCAGGGTAAAGTAACCGGAAGTAAAAATGAACCTTTAACAGGCGCTACCATTACTATTAGCGGCGATATGCAAATGGTAATTAAAACCAATGTAGGTGGGATTTTTTCTTTTAAAGCTATTCCTGGTAAAAAATATACACTTCAAATTGCATATGTGGGCTATCAGACTAAAACCATTACCGATGTTAATGCCGGCAGCAATACCGATCAGCTTTCTGTTCACTTAATGGATGCCGGTAATAATTTAGGCGATGTTACCGTAAAAGCCTCCTCCAGAACACAAGCTAAAGTAGAAACCATAAACAGTGCTATTCAATACCAAAAAAATACGGCAGTAGTAGCACAGGTTCTTTCTGCAGAAGCCATTAAACGTACACCCGACCGCAATACAGGTGAGGTGTTGAAACGTATTCCGGGATTATCGGTTATTGATGGCCGTTATTTGGTAGTTCGCGGTTTGGCCGATCGTTACAATCAGGCCATGCTAAATGGTATTTTATTGAGTAGTACTGAACCCGATCGTAAAACTTTTGCTTTTGATATTTTTCCCTCTAACATTATTGATAATATCATTATCAATAAAACATTTTTGCCTGAATATTCAGGTGAGTGGGCCGGTGGATTGGTGCAAATTACCACCAACGATGTACCATTAAAAAAGTTTATGGAAGTACAAGTGGGTACCGGTTTTAATACCCAAACCATTGGTCATGATTTTTATAATTATAAAGGTGGCAAACTCGATTTTTTAGGATTTGATGATGGTACCCGTGCTTTGCCTGCCGGCCTTCCTTCTAAATCGGTGTTTAATGAATTAACACCTGAACAAAAAACCACCTATGGAAAATTATTTGAGAATGTATGGACAGCCAATCCACAAAATAATACCCTCCAATTAATATCTAAAAACTTTAGAGTAGCAGGTGGTTTTAATACAGCAATGGGTAACCGTAATAAACTGGGGTGTGTGTTTGCATTAAACTATAATTTAACCCCACGCCGTATCTTTTTTAAAAATAGAATTTTTTCATTTTCCAATAATCAGGCAAGCGTAAATTTTGATTATTCCAACAACAAATATGCTAACGATGTGTTATGGGGTGCATTGGGTTCATTAACATTGCAATTGGGCAATTACAATAAACTATCTTGGAAAAATATTTTCAACGTAAATACATCTGATTATACTACAGGCAGAACCGGGAAAGATTTTGAAAGCAACTCAACTATAGGCGATAATATTCGTGCATCTGAACTGGCGTTTAAAGCCAATACTTATTACAATACCAACCTTTCCGGAGAACATTTTATACCAGCTCTGAAAGTAAAATTAGATTGGTTTGGCAGCTTTGCTATTTTAGATCAATACATTCCCGATCAGCGGCGTTTGCAATATAATCAGGAAGATCCATCTATTCCTTCATCACCTTACGCATTGTTAATCAGTGCCTCAAAAACTTCGCAACGTAGTGGCAGCAGGTATTACGGGTTTTTAAATGATTATATTTATACAACAGGTGCCAATATTACCAAATCATTACGTTGGAACAATCAATTACAAAATATAAAAGCCGGTTACTTTTTTCAGGTAAAAGATAGGTTGTTCGATTCACGCCCATTTGCAATTTATTTACCTGTCGATAATCCGACACTTCGTTTAGAAGATCCATCGGTTGTTTTTAGCGCTCAAAATTTTGGAAATGGTACCGATAATAAATTTGCTTTTAATGAAATATATGATATTCGTTACCGCTATTTAGCCAACTCTATTTTAAATGCAGGTTTTTTACAAATCGATAACCAATTACTGCACAACAAACTGCGTATTATTTGGGGTGCCAGGGTTGAGAATTTTGATCAGTTATTGGGCAGTGTACGCAAAACCGATCCCCGTTATCTTCATACCGAAAAATTAGATGTGCTACCCGGCTTAAATGCTACCTATAAATTAACTAACGCTGTTAATCTTCGTTTAGCAGGCTCGCAAACTGTTATCCGCCCAGAGTTTAGAGAGTTGTCTTCTTTTTCATTTTATGATTTTGATTTAGGTGCAACTATTACGGGTAATCCTAATTTGCCCCGTACCAAAGTAACCAATTTTGATTTGCGCTATGAGTTCTATCCTAAAGCAGGTGAAATATTGAATGTAGGTGTATTTTATAAATATTTTCAAAATCCTACTGAGCTTTATTTTAATAGTACAGGCGCAGGTAGTTCAGGTACCTTTAATTATATTTCTCCTGATGATGCGCAAAGTTTTGGTGCTGAAATTGAATTTAGAAAGCGCTTAGACTTTACCACTGCGCTCAAAAACTTTACAGTACAGGGTAACTTGTCTTACATCTACAATCGTGTGCCAAGTTTAGGCAGGCCCATGCAGGGACAAAGTCCTTACTTGTTGAATATTGGCTTGCAATATGATGTTCCATCAATCGGACTGAATACCACCCTACTTTTCAATCAAATAGGCCGCCGAATTTATTATGTGGGTGGCAGCGATAATCCACCGGTATGGGAAGCGCCAAGGCCTTTATTAGACATGCAGATTGCCAAAAAAGTACTAAAAAACAGAGCAGAAATTAAATTAAATATTTCTGATATCATTAACCAGGAAGCACGTTTTTATCATGATTTGAATGATAATAAAAAATACGATGCAGGTACTGATGCACTGGCTATCAGAAAAAAATATGGAACCAATGTAACCTTATCATTTGCTTATACAATTCTTAAATAAAAAAACAGAAAACACATTTCTAAACCAAATCTTCATCACGTATGAAACAAACTATTTTATTCATGGCTACGGCACTTTTAGTGATAACCGGTTGCCGCAAAATTGAAATGGATGGGGGCACCACCATCAATCCTAATCCTGCACCAACACCGGGGGTGGAAAATACTATTTTAGAAGGTAGAATTAAAGTAAATACTACTTTAAAAGCCAATTATACCTATAAATTAAGAGGATTGGTGTATGTAACTGAAGGTGCCATTTTAACCATTGAGCCGGGTACTAAAATTGTAGGCGAATTAAACAAAGCAGGCGGATTAGTTATTACACGGGGATCTAAAATTATTGCCGATGGAACTGCCGATAAACCCATTGTATTTACATCTGAATCGCCCAATCCGCAACGTGGCGATTGGTCGGGTGTTGTTTTATTAGGTCAGGCGCCCACCAATGCTTCTTTTAATGGACAGACAGGTGTAGGTGAAATTGAAGGCGGTATTAATAATGCTGATGGTTTGGGCTTGTATGGTTTAGGTTCCAGTTCAAATCCTGCTGATAACAGTGGAATTTTACGTTATGTTAGAATTGAATATGCAGGGTATGCATTTTTACCCGATAAAGAAATTAATGGTTTAACTTTTGGTGGTGTAGGAAATGGCACTGTGGTAGATTATGTGCAGGTATCTTATGCCAACGATGATTCATTTGAGTGGTTTGGCGGTACTGTAAATTGCAAACACATGATTTCTTTTAGAACATTAGATGATGATTTTGATACGGATAACGGTTTTCAGGGAAAAGTGCAGTTTGGTATTGCCCTGCGTGATAGTGCTGTAGCCGATATTTCGAAAAGTGAAGCTTTTGAAAGCGATAACGACGCAAATGGTAGTACGTTATTACCTCAAACAAATGCTGTTTTTAGTAATATGACTGTTTTAGGGCCTAAAGCACAATTAAATAATAAAGGCAATAGTTTGTTTTTGTGTGGTGCACAAATCAGAAGAAATTCCAGTATCAGCATCATGAATTCTATTATTGCCGGATGGCCGCAGGGTTTGTTGATTGATGCCAGCAAAGGCACTCCAACCGATTTAAACATTACAGCTGCTACACCCAGCCTCTATGTTCAAAATACCATCATTGCAGGTTGCACTGCACCGGTAAAATATGCACCATCCACCACTGCACCTACCGGCGCAACAGATGCTTCTATTTTAAGTTGGTTTAATACTGCTGCCAATGGCAACGCAATTTTAGATAACAATAGTGATGTGGCTTTAGGCGATCCATTTAATTACAGTTCACCCGATTTCAATCCTACTGCAGCTTCTCCTGCTAAATCGGGTGCTGCTTTTGGTAATCCCAAATTAAATGCCTGGTTTACACCGGTGGCTTATATAGGTGCTTGTGCACCCGGAGATACCTGGTGGAAAAGCTGGACTAAATTCAACTAATATAAAATACTTTAACAAACAGCCTTGTATCGTACAGGGCTGTTTGTGTTTATGAAATATTTAATGTATTTAGCATGAGAAATGTTGCTTTCTTTTTTTTGATAAGCATTGTTTTGCTAAGTTGTGCTGACAAAAAACCATCTGCCAATTCTGTGAAAGATACAATTGCATTAATGCCTGTACATTTAATGGATAGTATTCAAAATGTATTTGGCAATGAAAACTGGCGGATAGTGAATGGAAAGGATACCACCTATCAGTATTTTAGCCGGCGAAACGATCTGTTGATTCATGTATACCAATATAAAATGCAGCACGGCGATTCAGTTCAATCGGTTTTAAATAAAATTTATTGTACACCGAAAGGCATACTCTGGCAGCAGGATACTGATACCTTTCAACTATTGAATGCAAAACAGAATAGCAACACTTGGGTACATCATTCAGATACTCTGCAATATCAATTGATATTGTCTGTTACTATTGAACAACAATTTCAGGGTAAACGTGCAATCATGCAGCAAACTATAAATCTTACCGATTTTTTGGTGCGTAGTCGGTATGATTTTTTACATGGCACCCATTATGCAAATGATACTGCACGATTTAAACGCACAGTAAACAAAAAGACAAAATAGCCTTCTTTTTTAAATTTTGTGTAAAACTGTTTGTAACGTCGTTTTTTATGCTTTATATTACCGTTTTGACAAATTAACTATGACATTTGTACGAATGGTTTATTTGGTTATGTTTACCATAACCGGCGGTTATGCTCAGCAGCAAAATGGATTACGATTTGCACTGAATGAATCAGGCAGTCACTATTTTCAATTTACATTTCTAAATCAAACCTGGCTCCGGTTTAACCAAAACAATCCGGGTAGTCTGGGTAGTCTGGTTGAAGGCGAATCGCAAAAAAATACATTTGATATAGGCCTGCGTAGAACGCGGATTCAAATGTTTAGGAAAATAACGGATAGGGCTTTTCTTTACTTTCAATTTGGTCAAAATAATTTTAATGCGCAATATAACAGTAATGGTAACAGAAAAATTGCGGCTTTTTTTCATGATGCATTGTGTGAGTATAGTTTTGCAGAAGATAATACGCTGAAAATAGGCGCCGGTCTTACCATTGCTACCGGCCTTTCCCGGTTTACACAGCCAGGTATAAGTTCTATCCTAACCACTGATGTGCCGGTGTTTGCACAAACAACTGTAGATCAAACCGATATTTTTAGCAGAAAGTTAAGTGTGTATGCACGGGGCCAATTAGGCAAGTTTGACTATCGTTTTATTTTGAGCGATCCTTTCCCAATTACTTCTTCCGTAACTAATTTGCCACCCATTGGTAATGATGCCAACTTTGCTCAAAAAAACATTCATTACAGCAACAGGCTTATATCATCTATCAGTTTTTTGAACAGGAACCACACACTACACCCTACATGGCAGGAACCTATTTAGGAAAAAGAAAAATTTTTAATGTAGCCATAGGTGGTATTTATCAACTCAATGCAACCTGGCATTTAAATAATAATGGTACATCCTATCAACCCATGCAACATTTTGCTGTTGAAAGTTTTTTAGATATGCCTCTAAATACACAAAAAGGTTCTGCTATTTCAGCTTATATTGGCTATTTTAATACCAATTATGGTAGTAATTATTTGTGCTATAACGGTATTATGAATCCTGCTAACGGCACTTTATTGAATGCTACTAATAGTTTAACCGGTAATAAAACAGGAAATGAAAAGGGCAAATTTTTGCCTGATGTATTTTCTACATTGGCAAAATATGATAAATTAAATGGTTTGTATACGCATACCATTAATATAGGTGTTCACTATTTAATAAATGGGCAGCAAGCCAAAATATCTCTCGATTTGCAAAACCGGCCTGTTTACGTTGTAGAAAACAATACCATCAATAACAATGGCAGATTGAATACGTTGACAATGCAGTATCAATTATTTTTTTAATGATTTGTGTACGGTTTGGTATGGATGTGAAAGAATAAAATGTAGATTAATATAATTTGTCTTTTACAGGATGATTAGCCCAATCGGGATCGTATTTTACAAACCAGCTTAGCCATAAGGAACGTGATAACCGCATAATAAAAGGTTGAATAAGAATGATGAGTACAATGGCCGTACCCATCCAATAAAATATACGCATATCATCAATATCGAACGACATGCCAATAAGTACCCACCAGGCAACAAATGTACTCACAAAGAATGCTACTGATAATGCATAGCTAACATAACCTGTACCATAATAAAATCCTTCTTCTACTTCGGTAGGCTGCCCACACACAGGGCATTTTTCATGCATATCCATATTGTGTTTAAAATCATAGGCATTATTGGTAACGAAAATATTGCCCTGTCTGCATCTTGGGCATTTATTGGTAAGCGTGGCAATTAAATAGCTCGGATTTTTTGAATGGTTACGCATATTGTTCAATCATTTTTTACTTAACAAAATACCTGTTCGTTTAGTTGTTGTCAGCTACCGCCATTATAAGCTTCAATACCAACAGCCCTCAGCATATTAACAGCTATACTGCTGGCTGCACCGGTTTCGCACACTAAAATATATATCCTTTTTATCTGCAAAAGTACAGGAATAGCATTTTATATCTGTTCAAAGGGGATATTTATGGTATTTGCTACATGCTCGTTTTGATAAGCTGTACGCGGTCGGAGATCAATTACAATGGCACCATTCAGAAAAAAAGTTTTCAAATAACTATCTGTTGGTATTAGTTTCTTTCGTAAAGTAAAAAGTTTCATTCGCACAAATTCATTTACTGCAAAGTTGAAAATGAATCCATGTAAAAAATGTGACAAATGTTACTTTGCTAAATCATTTCTTTATGAAAAGTTTCTTTTAACTCCTGACTTGTCCGCCTTTCCATAATCCAAACAAATAGTTTCTGATAATCAACTACTTATGATACTTTTTATCTAT
>NZ_JAESDL010000037.1:0-15051 GCF_019249625.1 Hydrotalea lipotrueae
TAATAAAATAAGAAAGCTATACGGCCGGTGCCTGAATATAGGCGCTATGGCTGCTTAATTAACTACCGGACTATTGTTATTAGAAATGGAACTTATAACGAGAAAATATTTATACAACACAATTGGATTGAATTGTTAGGAGAAGATAAAAACAAAACCATCATTACACAATCTATTGCACGTGATATATGGCGTTGCAATCATGCAGATGATTGGGGGGTAGCAACACTAAATATAAGTGGAAGTGATATAATCATTAAAAACTTAACCATTCAAAATACCTATGGTTTTGAAAATAATACAAGCGTTGTGCGCTGTGCTTCAGATACTGTCGATAACTATGTAAAGAAAATAAGAAAAGATGGGCATCAAATGGCACTGCGAACATTTGCTACTACTCGTTTACAAATTATTAATTGTAATTTAAAAGCTTTTGGTGGCGATACTGTAAGTCCGTGGAATGTAACTGAAGGTATGTTTTATTTTAAAGATTGTACCATGATGGGCGGTGTTGATTTTTATTGCCCACGGGGGTGGGCCTATGCAGAGAATTGCACTTTTATTGCCACTACCGGACCGGCCTGTATTTGGCATGATGGCTCTGCCAATGAAGATGCCAAAACTGTATTAAAAAATTGCCGGTTTAAAGGATATGATGGTTTTATATTAGGCAGGTTTCATAGAGATGCACAATTTTATTTAATTGATTGTCACTTCGCAGCAAATATGGCTAACAAACCCATTTATTTGGTGCCTACTAACAATATTATACAATGGGGCTATTGGGTGTATTACAATAACTGTCATAAAGCCGGTGGCGATTATGCCTGGTTTAAAAATAATTTACAAACAGCAAAAGGGGCACCACTTGCTAAAAATATTAATGCACATTGGATATTTGGGGATAAATGGAATCCAATTTTAAATTAAAAGCGTATGCAACTATCTAAAAAAACACTGGCTTCTATTCGAAAAAATAACAAACTATCGTTGCCGCATGAAGCCATATTTTCATTGCCTGAAAAAATAATTCAGTTTGGCACGGGTGTGCTGTTAAGAGGCTTACCTGATTATTTTGTGGATAAAGCAAATAAGAAAGGTATCTTTAATGGAAGAATAGTAGTAGTAAAATCAACCAATTCCGGAAATGCTGATGCATTTGCCGAGCAAGATGGATTATACACGATTGCTGTTAGAGGTATTGAAAACAATGCTACTATTCAGGAATATTGGTTAAATGCTGCCATTAGCAGGGTTTTAAATGCTAATGATGCTTGGAACGAAATTTTATCTTGTGCTGCTAATTCTGAAATGCAGATTGTTATTTCAAATACAACGGAGGTGGGTATTACATTGCTTCCCAAAGATGGTATTTTTGCTGCACCACCTGTTTCTTATCCCGGGAAATTACTTGCTTTCTTATATCACCGGTACACTATTTTCAATGGAAGGCCCGAAAGTGGAATGGTCATCATTCCCACAGAATTGATTGTAAATAATGGAAAAAAGTTAAAACAAATTGTGCTTGAATTAGCGAAAATAAACCGCTTAAAAGATGAATTTATTCAGTGGCTTCAGGATGCCAATGATTTTTGTGACTCGCTGGTTGATAGAATTGTTCCCGGTAAATTACCTGAACAGGATGCAGATCTTGCTGCTCAACAATTAGGCTATCAGGATGATTTAATGATTATGAGTGAAGCATATCGTTTATGGGCAATTGAAACATCGAGTGATAGAACTAAATCAATATTATCTTTTGCTGCAGCCGATAATGGTGTAATTATAGATGATGATATTTCCATGTATAGAGAATTAAAATTGCGTTTGTTGAATGGTACACACACTTTTTCGTGCGGATTAGCATTTCTTGCCGGCTTTGATACTGTGAAAGATGCTATGGATATTTCAGTAATGGCTTCCTTTATCACGAATTTAATGTTGTATGAAATTACACCCGTTATTCTGAGTGAAAAATTAACCCAGCACAAAGCCAAACAATTTGCATTGCAGGTTCTGGATCGTTTCAGAAATCCTGCTATTGCCCACCATTGGTTTAGTATTACCATGCAGTATACTTCTAAAATGAAGATGCGAAATGTGCCTTTAATAACAAAGTATTTACAACAGTTTAAAACTGTTCCGCCTTTAATGGCTTTGGGTTTTGCGGGTTATTTATATTTCATGAAAACTGAATTGAATACATTAGAGCAACCCGTTCAGCTACAACACAATCAACAATTAATTGTTCAGGATGATTTTGCATTGCAATTAAATAAGCTTTGGAATGAAGTTGGCAGTATCGATGAGTTAGTTCAAACTGTTTTAACAGATGTACATTTTATGGGAATGGATGCAACTACCAGTAATACTTTTGCCATTCAGGTAAAAGCTTTCTTAACAGAATTAATGGAAGGAAAAGTATTAGAGGTATTAAAAAATAGTTTGCAGCAACAAAATGCAAATGCTGTTATTTAAATATAATTGTTATGAAAAATTCTGTTATAAAAATTCATCCAAAAGATAATGTGATCGTTGCTTTACGCGATTTGAAAAATGGCGAAACAGTATCCTTTCAAGGTGAAAAATATACCTTAATTGAGAATATACCTGCTAAGCATAAGTTTTTTATACATGATATGCAACCCGGCGATGCTGCTTTTATGTATGGCGTATTGGTTGGTAAGGCCCAACAATTTATACCTGCAAGGTCATTAATGACTACCGGCAATTTGAAACATGCAGCAGAGCCTTATGCTTACAGGGAAGGCCATTATCAGTGGCATCCACCGGATGTTTCTGCATTTAAAAATGTAACCTTTAATGGCTATCATAGAAGCGATGGAAGTGTAGGAACAGCCAATTATTGGTTATTTATACCTACTGTATTTTGTGAAAACAGGAATTTGGATGTAATTAAAGATGCATTACAGGAATCTTTGGGATATGCAGTAACTGATCAATACAAAAACTTTACCAGGCATTTGATAGCAGCCTATCAAAATAATGAATCTATTGATGACATTACTTTTGAAACTATTTCAAAGCCTGCTGTAAACCGCTTGTTTAAAAATGTTGATGGCATTAAATTCCTCAATCACCAGGGCGGTTGTGGCGGTATACGGCAAGATGCAGCCGTGCTTGGTAAATTATTAGCAGCCTATTCCAATCATCCAAATGTAGGTGGCGTAACCGTAATAAGTTTAGGTTGCCAAAATCTTCAATTAAAGGAATTATTATCAGAAATTAAATCCTATACCCCCAACTTCGAAAAACCACTTTTTGTTTTTGAACAGCAGCAAATTGGTAATAATAGCAAACTAATTGCTGAAGCCATTCGAGCAACTTTTAAAGGGCTGATGCAAATCAATGAAATTGGTAGAAAGCCTGCACCGTTGTCTAAACTTACATTGGGTGTTAAATGTGGTGGAAGTGATGGATTCAGTGGTATTTCTGCAAACCCGGCAGTTGGTTATTGTGCCGATCTGTTGGTTGCTTTGGGAGGCAAAGTTTTGTTGGCCGAATTTCCTGAATTGTGTGGAGTAGAGCAAGAGTTGATTGATAGGATGAACAATGAAACCATAGCCAAAAAATTTATTGATTTAATGCAATCATATAGTGCCGCTGCATTAAAAGTGGGTTCTGGTTTTCATATGAATCCATCTCCGGGAAATATCAAAGACGGCTTGATAACAGATGCTATTAAAAGTGCAGGCGCTGCCAAAAAGGGAGGCACATCACCCATTGTAGACGTACTCGATTATACTGAAAAAGCTGTTAAACCCGGATTGAGTTTGGTTTGCACACCGGGTAATGATGTGGAAGCAACTACCGGAAAAGCGGCCAGTGGTGCTAATTTAATTTTATTTACTACAGGCTTGGGTACGCCAACCGGCAATCCAGTTTGTCCCGTTATTAAAGTATCCAGTAATACCGCTTTAGCACAAAAAATGCAAGATATTATCGATATTAATACCGGCCCCGTTATTGAAGGTGATTTAACAATTGAACAAATGGGTACACAAATTTTAGAATATTGTATTAAAGCAGCCAGTGGTGAAGTAATACCAAAAGCAGTTTTACTAAATCAGGATGACTTTATTCCCTGGAAGCGGGGTGTAAGTTTGTAATACAATCTTACATCGTGTATTACAGATGAATAAAAAATTACGATTAATTGAAAGTATAAATACAAGAATATGAAACAGTTCTTAGATGAAGAATTTTTATTACATAATAAAACGGCAGTAAAACTATACCATGAATTTGCCAAATCAATGCCTATCATTGATTATCATTGCCATTTGTCTCCACAACAAATTGCAGACGATGTTAGGTTTAAAAATATTACACAAATTTGGCTATATGGTGATCATTATAAATGGAGAGCCATGCGCACCAATGGTGTGGATGAGCAATTTTGCACAGGCAATGCTTCTGATAAAGATAAATTTACGCAATGGGCTGCTACTGTTCCTTACACCTTACGAAATCCATTGTATCATTGGACGCACTTGGAACTGAAACGTTATTTTGGCGTTACTGAAATATTGAACGAACATTCTGCAGATCGTATTTATGAACGATGCACGGCTTTGTTACAGCAACCTGATTATTCAGTAAAAAGTTTGTTGCGTAAAATGAATATATATACCGTATGTACTACCGATGATCCTGTAGATACACTTGAATATCACCAGAAGTTAAAAAATGATGGCTTCGAAATTCCTATCTTACCTGCATTTCGTCCTGATAACGCCATGAACGTGGCAGATCCCGAAAAGTTCAATAGTTATCTTAAAAAATTAGAAGGGGTAACCAATATTTCAATTTCTTCATTCGATGATTTTTTATTTGCATTACAAAATAGACATGATTTTTTTGCTTCAATGGGTTGTGGTGTAAGTGATCATGGGTTAGAAGAAATTTATGCAGAAGATTTTACAGGTTCTGAAATTGACAGTATTTTCAATAAAGTACATTCAGGCAAACATTTAAATGATTTGGAACAGCGTAAGTTTAAATCTGCTATGTTGGTTCATTTTGCAGAATGGAATTGGGAAAAAGGATGGATACAACAATATCATCTGGGAGCATTACGCAACAATAATTCTCGTATGTTAGCCACATTAGGCCCCGATACCGGTTGGGATTCTATTGGTGATTTTCAACAAGGAAAAAACTTATCTAAGTTTCTTGGAAAATTAGATAACGATGACCGATTGGCGAAAACCATTTTATACAACTTAAATCCTGCCGACAATGAATTAATGGCAACAATGGTGGGCAATTTTAATGATGGCTCTGTTGCAGGTAAAATTCAGTTCGGTGCTGCATGGTGGTTTCTTGATCAAAAAGACGGAATGGTGAAACAAATGAATGCACTATCAAATATGGGTTTGTTAAGTCGTTTTGTGGGTATGCTTACAGATTCAAGGAGTTTTTTATCTTATCCGCGGCATGAATATTTCAGAAGAATTTTATGTAATTTGTTTGGAGAAGAAATTGAAAATGGTGAACTGCCGAATGATATTCCATGGATTGGAAAAGTTATTCAGGACATTTGCTTTTACAATGCTAAAAATTATTTTAACTGGTAAAAAACGAATAATGGAATTTGAATTTACATTACACTTCTCTTGCTCATTAAAACTTTGTTGTCAATTTGTTTAGTATAATACTTTTATGAAAAAAATATTGTGCTTTGGTGAATTATTATTAAGAATGTCGCCCCAATCAAATGGCGTTTGGTTACAGCAACATAAACTGCCTGTTTATGTGGGTGGAGCTGAATTAAATGTGGCATATGCGCTGGCTCAATGGAATATGCCGGTAGCTTATTGTACTGCATTGCCGGATAATTTTTTAGCGAAAGATATTATTCAGGGTTTAAAGAATGATGGCATTGATACCACCCATATTCAGATGCAAGGTAAACGGATAGGGCTTTACTTTCTAGAACAGGGTACTGATGTTAAAAATAAACACGTTTATTTTGATCGGGAATTTTCTTCATTTGTTACTTTACAGCCCGGTACCATTCATTGGGAAAAAGTGCTTGAAGAAATTAACTGGCTACATTTTTCAGCCATTGTTCCTGCATTAAATGATACTGTTGTAAAGGTTTGTGAAGAAATGTTGCAAGTAGCTTCGCAAAAAAATATAACTATTTCACTGGATTTAAATTTTAGAGCATCGCTTTGGCAAAATAATCGAAATCCGGCAAATATTGTTCCTGTTTTGGCTAAGTACTGCAACGTGATAATGGGTAATATTTGGTCGGCTAATACTTTATTAGGTGCCCCGCTTCAACTATCAGGGCAAGAAGATGTTGAAAAGTCAGCCTATCTTACGCATGCAGTTTCAACTGCTGAATATATTTTGCAGCATTTTCCTAAATGCTATACCATTGCCAATACATTTCGTTTCGACACATTCAATGGAGGCATACAATACTATGGTACATTGTACACAAATGGACAATTATATGTTTCAGCTAATATGCATTGTACAAGTGTAAAAGATAGAGTAGGCAGTGGCGATTGTTTTATGGCAGGATTAATTTTTGGGTTAATTCAACAGAAAGACCCACAAACTATCCTCAATTTTGCTGCAGCTGCTGCATTTGGTAAATTGCAGGAAGTGGGCGATACTACCCGACAAACTATTGCAGACATACAAAAAACAATACAACAATATGCACAATCGTAAACAAGCAGCTTCTATCATTACATCACAAGGTATATTGCCGCTATACTATCATGCTGATGCAGAATTAACCATTGCTATTGCGCATGCATTATACAAAGGTGGTATAAGAGCTATTGAATTTACCAATAGGGGCGAAAATGCGTTGCAAAATTTTAAAATACTGGTATCAGAGCGTAATCGCACTATGCCAGACTTATTATTATGTATAGGAACAATTACCACGCCACAGGATGCAAATTTATTTATTGAAGCAGGTGCTGATGTATTGATTAGCCCGGTGTTTGATGCTGATGTTTCTGATGTGGCCTACATCAACAAAATATTATGGATTCCGGGATGTATGACACCTACCGAAATTCATATTGCATATTCAGCAGGATGGTCTTTATTAAAACTTTTTCCGGGTAATGTTTTACAGCCTCATTATATACAGGCAATTCGACCATTATTTCCCTCCATCGATTTTTTGGTTACCGGAGGTGTTGAAACCGATGCAGAAAATATAAGGGCATGGCTAAAAGCCGGTGCCGTTGGTGTAGGTATGGGAAGTAAACTGATTACATCTGCTTTCATTCAAGAAAAAAAATTTGATGCGCTTACCAGCTTGGTTCAAGATATACTTTACATCATTCAACAATTTAAACAAACTGCATGATAAAGAATAAAATTGGTAAATATCGGTGGACTATTGTTGCATTACTCTTTTTTTCTACAACCATCAACTATATGGATCGTCAGGTAATTGGGTATTTGAAACCTATTTTATCAGATAAATATGGATGGTCGAATTCTGATTTTGCAATGATTACTGCCTGGTTTACTGCTTTATATGCAGGTGTAACAGTTTTTGCAGGCGCCATTATAGATAAAATTGGTACCAAATTAGGATTGGCGCTTTCTTTGAGTTTCTGGTCTGTTATGGGTATGCTCAATGCTTTATGTGGCGGTGCAGTTTATCAACATGTAATTGTAAGAAGTTTATTTGGTATTGGTGAAGCCGGTAATTTCCCTGCTTCTATTAAAACAGTAGCCGAATGGTTCCCCCAAAAAGAACGAGCACTTGCAACTGGAATCTTTAATAGTGGCGCCAATGTAGGTGCAATGATTGCTGCATTACTCGTTCCCTTGTTAGCTGCAAATACCTGGTTCAATGGTCAGGTAGAAGGCTGGCGCATGGCATTTTTATTTACGGGTGCCATTGGTTTAATCTGGTTAATATTTTGGTTTGTATTGTATAATACACCGGCAAAGCAAAAAAAATTATCTGAAGCTGAATTTGCATATATACATAGTGATGATATACCAAGTAGCAGTGATGATGTAATAAAAGAAAAAATACCATGGATAAAATTGCTGACTTACCGGCAAACCTGGTCATTTTTTATAGGAAAATTTTTGACGGATGGTGTTTGGTGGTTTTTATTATTCTGGTTACCTGATTATATGAAAAAGCAATTTAACATGCAAGGTGAAGCAATTATGTTGCCATTATTCACAGTTTATGGAGTGGCTATTATAGGAAGTGTAGCCGGCGGGGGATTCCCGATGTATTTTATTAATAAAGGTATGGAAACCTTTAAAGCCAGAATGAAAGCAATGTTGCTCATTGCTTTGTTGCCAATTGTTTTAATTGCAACACAATATTTTGGTGATGTTGCTTTGTTTGGTAATAACGCATATATCTATGCGCTCATCGTAATTTGTATTGCTGCTGCGGCACATCAGGCATGGTCGGCCAATATATTTACAACTGTATCCGATTTGTTTCCTAAAAAAGCAGTGGGATCAGTTACAGGAATTGGTGGTTTAGCAGGTGGGATAGGAGGTGTATTAATGCAATTGTTAGCAGGCTGGTTAACAGATGCTTTTAAAAACAATCCACAATCTGCTTATTTAATTTTATTTTTGGTATGTGCCTTTGCTTACATTTTTGCTTGGTCAATCATGAAAGTGTTGGTACCCCGATTTAAACCGATTACCGATTTGTAAATGTTACAGCTATGCGTTCATCATTTTTTCTCCTTGTAATTTTTTGTCAAATAACTTTTATGCTCTCAGCGCAACAACGTATTTATTTATACAACAACAATGAAACAGGTATTGTAAATAACGGATTCGATTCTGTTAGGCCATATATGGAATATTACCGGGCAATTGGTTCAGGCTCAGCAAAAACAGCCATTTTGATTTGTCCGGGTGGTGCTTACACACACCTGGCTTGGGAAAAAGAAGGTGTATTGCCGGCACATTTTTTTAATACACATGGTATTGATGTATTTGTATTGCATTATCGATTAAACAATGAAGCACAACAAGGGCATCGATATCCGGCGCAATACAATGATGCAAATAAGGCTTTGCATTATATTGATGAACATGCTGCAACATTTGGTATCCGGAAGGACAGAATTGGCGTTATGGGTTTCTCTGCAGGCGGTCATTTAGCAGCTACCATTTCTACCTTAAATCCAATGAATGCAAATACAATTACTCCGGCTTTTTCAATTTTGGTATATCCTGTTATTACAATGGAATCTCCTTTTGTTCATGCCTACAGCCGAAAAATGCTTTTAGGTGAACACCCTGCTGCTCAGGCTTTAATGGATAGCTTATCTGCAGAAAAAAATATCACTGCAAAAACACCTCCTGCTATCCTTTTTCATGCCAATGATGATACTTCGGTTCCCGTTCAAAACAGTTTAATGTATTATGAGCAATTGCATGCGCATCATGTTCGAGCCTCACTTTTTATTTATGATCATGGTGGACATGGTTTTGGTATGGCACAGCAAGACCCCTGGTTAAATCAATGGCCCAATCAGGTAATGGGGTGGTTGCAGGCACTGCATTTTGATTAATTTTAATATTATAGTTACTGTCTGATTTTTTATTCTTATAGAAGAATTAGTCGCTTATTTAACTAATGCTTGCGCTGTACATTCAGGCATTTAAGTTCTTCTTTTTTTCTTTAAACTCCTTATTTTATTTTCACTTAAATCGTAGTGCAATTCCTTAGCATTGCTTTTTACCACCTAAGGGTCATTTTATTTTTCTTAATCAATAATTAATTATAGTTTAAGCAAATTATAATTTTGTTTAAGGCGATGGAATGCTTGTCTGGCAATAACTTCACGCCTTGTGTTAAATAAAAATTATTTAACGTTTTTATGATAAACAATGCAGCTTATTTATATTATTGACGCTCATTTTATAATTAACACAACTTGACTGTAACTGTTTTTGAATAGAAAATTTTTAGAAATATATTCTTTGCAATGCATGCATGCAGTTTTTATAATAGCCAAGCATTCATTGTTTTGAATGATTTACCCAAATGCAACATTTTTAAACCAAACATCAAAAACCATGAGAAAATTTCTGACGTTTTTCCTGTGCCTCATTGTGGCTTCCAGCTCACTATGGGCGCAAACTAGAACGATTAAAGGTAAAATTGTAGACGAAAAGGGTACTCCGTTACCAGGCGTTTCAATTTTAGTGAAAGGTACCCAGTTAGGTACCAGTTCAAATGCCGATGGTACCTTTAGTATTAAAGTACCTGAGTCTGCCAAAACACTTTCTTTTTCGGCTATTAATTTTGCCGCATTGCAATTACCCATTCGTGAAAATATGATGGTACAAATGCAGTCCGGCTCATCTGATTTGTCAGAAGTGGTAGTAGTAGCTTATGGTACTACTAAAAAAACAAATGTAACTGGTGCTGTAGCAACTTTAAAAGGAGATGTTGTTGCTGACAAACCGTTTACATCTGTTGATAAAGCATTACAAGGAAATGTTGCCGGTTTACAGTCTACCTCATCATCCGGTGCACCGGGTTCCGCCACTGATATCCGCATTCGTGGTATTGGTTCTATCAATGCCAGTGCATCACCGCTTTGGGTAATTGATGGCGTTATTGCATCAACAGGCGATTTTACTGTAAATACTACAACAGCTAATGTCTTGAGTTCTCTTAATCCGGATGATATTGAAAGTATTACGGTGTTAAAAGATGCTGCGGCTACTTCCATTTATGGTTCACGTGCTGCTAATGGTGTTATTTTAGTAACTACCAAAAAAGGTAAAGCCGGACAAACCAGATTGAATTTTAGTACTGAAATTGGAGATAATACCCGAGCATACAATCCAAGTGTAAAACCATTAACAACTTCACAAGAAGTGACTGTTTATCAACAAGCATTAATCAATGCCGGTTATGCAGCTAATAATACAGGTGCAAATGCCATCATTTATGATCCTGTAAATGGTTTTGGAGTTGATTCAACTGTAAATACCAACTGGTTTAATGTGGTTAATCAGCCCCATGCTACTCAGCAACAATACAATTTGAGTTTAAGTGGCGGGAACGATAAAACACAGTTTTATGCCAGTGGTGGTTATTTTAATCAGGATGGTACCACGTTGAATACTTATTTTAAAAGGTACAATGGTAGTATTTCTGTAACGCACCATGCAACAGATAAAATTACTTTTGCTACTGGTTTAAATGGAAGTACCAGCGAACAGTCAACTCCTAACAACGGAGGTGCTTTTGCAAATCCGGTTTTAGAATCTTTCTTTTTATTACCCTGGTATAGCCCTCGTAATGCTGATGGTTCATTAAAATACAATGATGCTGCCGGTGAATTTCCTCTTCATGGTGGCATCTATAATCCCCTCGTTCAGGGAACCTATAATAAGAACACAGCTAAACAAACCACCTTAAGAGGATATGTTTCAGGTGAATTTCAGATATTAAAAAACTTAAAATTTACCAGCCGTTACTCTGGTGAATACTTTACCATTCAGGAAGATCAATATAGAAACCCATTTTATGGTGATGGGTACTCACATGGTGGTGATGCATTTTCTGCCTATACTAGAGTATTTGACTGGACATGGAGTAATTTTGCTGACTTTAGGCAAAATTTGAACAAAGCAAATGATGTTTATTTTGATGCCAAATTAGGTTACGAGGCACAGCAATATAACTATTACACTTTACAGGCAAGGGCACAGGGCTTCCCTGGAACACTTGCTTTACAATATCTTGCATCTGCAGCTACTCCTACCAGAGCCTATGCTCTTCCAAGTGGGAATGCTACAAATTCAATTTTCTCAAATGCTGATTTTAACTACAAAAATCGTTATGTAATTAGTGGAAGTTTTCGTAGAGATGGGTCATCTGTATTTGGGGTAAATAATCGTTATGGTGATTTCTTCTCCATTGGTGCTACCTGGAATGTGAATGAAGAAAACTTCATGAAAAATATTGCATGGATAAATTTATTAAAATTGCGTACCTCTTATGGCTCTAATGGTAACTCATTAGGCTTCGGTAATTATCAGGCTTTAGCTACTTATGGTTATGGAAATAACTATACAGGTATACCTGGAAGCGCCCCTTCAAATATTGGCAATCCGAACCTGACCTGGGAAAAAAATAAGCCTTTCGACGTGGGTGTTGATTTTAGTATATTCAAAGACAGATTATTTGGAACTGTTGATTTTTATAGTAGAACTACATCTGATTTGTTGGCCAATACAACTTTATCTCCAACCTCCGGTTTCCCTGGTGGTCAGTTAAGTAATGTTGGTAGTGTAAAAAATCAGGGTATAGAAATAACTGTGGGTGGTAAACCGATTGTCACAAAGAATTTCTCCTGGACTGTAACATTTAATTTTGCCCACAATAAAAATACTGTTGAGTCATTATTCCAAAATAAATCAATCAGTTCCGGTGCATTTTACTATACTGTTGGCCATGATTTACAAGAGTTTTACTTGCGTCAATATGCCGGGGTAGATCCTACAAATGGCGATCCTAACTGGTATACAGATGCCTCACGTAAAACAAAAACCAATAATTATGCAGCTACACAATTGGCTTTAACCGGCATGTCGGCTGCTCCAAAATATTATGGTTCATTTACCAACAGTTTTACTTATAAAAACTTCTCATTAGATGCACAATTGTTTTATAATTACGGTAATTATTTATTTGATCAGTGGGGGTCTTATTTAAACAGTGATGGTGCATATTATGGTGCCTTCAATCAAATGAACAGCCAGTTAAATGCATGGAAAAAACCTGGTGACATAACCAGAGTTCCAAAAATAATTTATGGTGGAAATAAAAATGGATACAGAATATCTACCAGGTATTTATATAAGGGAGACTATGTGCGATTAAGAAATATACAATTGAATTATATGCTTCCATCATCATTAATCAAAAGGGCACATTTAACTAATGTAACGGTTTATATAAGTGGTACCAATTTGTTGACTTTTGGTGTTGATAAAAATGTTCCTTTTGATCCTGAAACTGGTATTAATGGAACCGGTAATTTGGATGTATTTATACCTAAAACAATATCGGGTGGTATAAAAATTGGTTTATAACAATTTTATATTAAATAATGCAATAGCATAATTATTTAATTAAATTAAAATATTATTATAATGAAAAACATAATTCAAAGATTTTCCATTACAGCCTGTACAGTTGCAATACTATTATCGGGCTGCAGTAAAAACTTTATTAATAAATCGCCCAATGATTCTGTTCCTGCCAGTCAAGCTTTAAATACTCAATCAGGGTTGGCTGATGCATTAAATGGTGCCTATTCTGGTTTGAGAGCTGTATCACTATATGGTAGAGATTTTCCAATTATAGGTGATTTACAAGCAGATAATACGTATGTTGAAACAAAAAATGCTGGTAGATATTTACCCCAGTATAATTACAGTGTGGTATCTAGTGATGTTGTGGAGGGTGAAATGTGGAATCAGGCATATATAGATATTTTACGCGTAAATAATATTATTGATGCCAATGTAACAGGACCAAATGTTGCAGCTATTAAAGCACAGGCTTATGCTATAAGAGGTTTATTATATTTTAAATTGGTAAATATTTATGGTAAACCTTATACAGTAGATTCAACCTCATTAGGAGTGCCAATTATTCTGCACTTTAATCCTAATTTATTTCCTGCAAGAAATAAAGTGAGTGAAGTGTACAGCCAAATAGTGAGTGATTTTAAAATGGCCATGGCTGCTGCTCCTGCTTATAGTTCCTCTGTTAGAATAAGCAAATATGCTGCAGAGGCATTATTGGCAAGAACCTATTTGTATATGGGTGATAATACCGATGCTAAAACTGCAGCCGTAGATGTAATTAATAATAGTCCCTTTACTTTGGTTACTGCTTCAAGCTATGGTGCATATTGGCAAAATCCTGCTGCAAGAACTGATGCTGTTGAAACCATGTTTGAAGTGGATTGTGATGCAATCAATAATAATGGTTTTGATGATTTAGGTGCGATGTATTATAATGGTTATAATGATATTTATTGCTCCAGTCAGTTATATAACCTATATTCAGCAACAGATGTTCGTAAGAGTTTATTAATGCCACACAATACAAAAAGTGGCTCTCCTGCTTATATGGTATTGAAATTTCCAAATGCACAAAACACTGATCGTGATAATTTAAAAGTAATTCGCTTAAGTGAAGTGTATTTGATTGCTGCAGAAGCTTCATTGCCCAATAACGAACCGGATGCATTAAAATACTTAAATGCATTACTGGCGCAGCGTGATCCTTTAGCAGCGCCCTATGTTCTCACAGGTCCATTATTGTTACAGGCAATTGTTACAGAACGCAGAAAAGAGTTGGCATTTGAAGGCGACAGATTATACGATATGAATCGTTTGCAATTACCCATTGCCAGAGCCAGTAACCCGGGTGCAATACCGGCAGGACCTTCTAATATCAATTTAAATATTCCTTATCCTGATAACAGAAGAGTTGCACCAATTCCACAACAGGAAATGACTGCAAATCCCAATATTGTACAAAACCCTGGTTATTAATTGCAGTGGCATTTATGCAATAGGTATAATTTATACTTTTAACAAGGAAGAGGCTGTATCAAAAGCGCTTTTGATACAGCCTCTTTGGTTATTTATAATAAATATCTTTCGATGGAAACTAACAAAAGGAATAGCTCAATTTTATTATCATTTATTTTCATCGCATTACCCTACATTATATTTGGATTTTACGGGTTGATGTTATGGTTAAGATAGTCATTGCGCCAGTGTTGCCTGTGTATCTTTTTGAAAGATAATTGACCCTCTCGAAAATAAATCATGGAGTATATGTATTTATAGCAATGTAAATAACGGCTGGTGTTAATTAGTATAAATTTATTAATTATTTAATGTTACAAAGAACAAAAAATGATACAACCCTTCCTATTTAGTCAACCCTCAAAAAGTAATTTTCAATGTTCGATTAAAAATATTGTTGCAATAAAAATTTAAAAGTTGCAA
>NZ_JAESDL010000038.1:0-13970 GCF_019249625.1 Hydrotalea lipotrueae
ATTTGAGTAGAAGTTTTGTTTTCGCAACTCAAAATTATTCCTATTTCAAATGCTTCTATTTTAGGAAACTTGGGTTAATTAATATTTTAATTTCACTCATATACAGCAGTTGCTTTTTTGTACAAAGGAATGATAAGGGTTACCGTGGTTCCTTTTGTGCCGTCAATATACAAATCTGCTTTCAATTTTTGAATAAATGAATGTATTAACTGATAACCCATTGTAGTGAATTGGTGGTGTTGAAAATCATCGGCAAGCCCAACACCATCATCTTTTACCTGTAAAATTAATTTATCCTGCCACGTGTGGAGTGAAACCCAAAGATGTCCGGAATCCCTACCCTCAAATGCATATTTTAAAGCATTGCTGATAAGTTCATTTAAAATAAGCCCAATGGGTATCAGGTTGTCTATTTCTAACTGAACCGGGTCTATTTGCATGTTGAGGTGAATTTGCCCTTCATTTACTTTATAAGAGTTAAACAGATTGGTGGTTAACTTTTCAATATATTCCTGCATATTTATGCCGGCAAAATTTCCTTCAACATATAAATTTTGATGGATCAATGCCATTGCTTTTACCCGGTCTCTGGCTTCTTTAATGGCTGCAACGGCTTTTTCGTCCTGTATGGTTTTGCTTTGCAGGTTTAATAGGCTGCTAATTACCTGAAGGTTGTTTTTTACACGATGGTGTATTTCTTTTAAAAGTACCTCTTTATCAGCCAGTGATTGTGTAATGATGGTATTTTTATGGGCCAACTCATTATTTAGTTTTTCTTTGTTGTGATACAATATTAAGATGGTACCTAAACTGAAAGTAAGCATAATTAAACCAATACTGTAAAAAATAATAATATTTTTTTTGTCTTTCAACGCCAGGCTCTTTAGCTCATTGTCTTTATTCAAAATTTCAATTTGCTGGTCTTTTTGTTTGGATTCGTATTTTGCAGATAAATCATTGATGTTTCGTATGTTTTCTTCTGTTCTTAATGAGTCTGCATTTTCTTTGTAGGCTTTATAATAAATCAGTGCTTTTTCAGAATCGCCAGTAGCTTCATAGGCGTCGGTTAGTATTTTGTAGAAATAGCAGTTGAGTTCTATTTTATTGTTATCGCCCACTGAAGGCAGGTGTAAGCCCTGTTCCGCATAATTAATGGCGATGGGATATTCTTTTTTGCCCAAATAAGCTTCGCCTAAACCTACCAGCAAATAGGAATAAACGGTTACATCCTTATTGATATTTGGTATAACAGCAATTTTATTAAAATAACCCAGGGCACGGTTGTACTGATTTTTTCCATTGTAACAGAAACCCATGTTTAAATAGGCGTTGTGTAACAGGTTGGGTGACGAAGCTTTTTCTGCAAAACGGATAGATTTGTTTAGAAAATAAATGGCACTATCGTATTTTTTTTGGCGTTGGTATACATCGGCCATGTTACTGTAAATATTGGCCAAATCGTCGGTATCTTTTCTATCAGTATAAATTTGTAAAGCTTCATTCAGGTAATAAATGGCATTCGTATAACTTTTGGTAAGACTATACAGTATACCAATGTTATTATAAGTGTCTGCTACCTGTATTTTATTGTCTAATTTATTGCGGGTTTCCAATGCTCTGAAATGCCAAAACAATGCACTGTCTAAACGCCCTTCCAAATAATAAGAAAGTGCCATATTATTTTGTGCATTGCCCAATCCTGCTTCATCATTGTGTTTTAAATTAATGTAAATAGCTTTTTGTAATAAAAATCTCGATTTGTAAAATTCATGTTGTAAATCATAGGCCTGCGCCAGATTATTAAATACTTTGGCCTGTAATAATTCATTGGGCAATTTATTGCAAAGTAATAAAGCTTTTTCGCCATATAAAACAGCTTTTTGCGGGTCAATGGAAAGATAGCTAAAGCATAATTTGTACAATCCTTCTATTTTAATACTGTCTGTAGTACCATTATAGACCATTTCTTCCAGTGAATCTAAAGTGGGCAACTGGCCAAATGAATGGATGGTAAAGGCGAAGGTAAAAAGTACAAAAGCAGCAAATGACTTCATTCTTCAAAAATAAAGGTATATAGGCAAGTGATTGTACTAAACAATATACTCTATTTTATTCGGAAAAAGAAAAAATAGAAGGGCTGCCAGATGAGTTTTTTGAATAGCGATTTAAAAAAAGTTGCCTTGGTATTTTAAAATAAGCTTATCTGCCGCGCTTGAAGGTTAAAAAAATATTTTTTTTGAAAGGTGAGGCGTATTTTAAATAATACAAAAGTTACCTGCTATTGGGTTTTTGCATTTTTTAATGTTTCTAATTGTTCCTGTAAAGCAAACATTTTATCGCGCAGATGGGCGGCTTCAATAAACTCTAAATCTCTGGCTGCTTTTTCCATTTGTTTTTTGATTTGCTGAATGGCTTTCTCCATTTGTGGAATGGTTTGATAAGTAACTTCAGCTTCTGCAGCTACTAATGTGTTCAACTGAGCTGCATCATCTGTACCTGTATTTTCTTCATTCTTAATATCCAAAACAGCGGTTTGCTGCATAATTTGCGCAATTGATTTTTTTATGGTGGTGGGGGTAATATTGTGTTCAATATTGTAGGTAATTTGTTTTTCTCTTCTGCGGTTGGTTTCATCAATGGTGCGTTGCATGCTTTCGGTAATCTTGTCTGCATAAAAAATTACCAGCCCGTCTACATTTCTGGCTGCACGACCTGCTGTTTGTGTTAATGATTTTTCGTTACGTAAAAAGCCTTCTTTATCTGCATCTAATATCGCTACCAAAGAAACTTCCGGTAAGTCAAGCCCTTCCCGTAATAAGTTTACACCTACCAAAACATCAATTTCTCCGAGGCGCAGTTGCCGGAGTATTTCAACACGGTCTAATGTATCTACATCACTGTGAATGTATTTTGATTTGATGTTAATGCGGTGCAGGTATTTATCCATTTCCTCTGCCATACGCTTGGTAAGGGTAGTTACTAAAACGCGGTCGCCTTTGCGTACACGCTTATCAATTTCATCTAATAAATCATCAATCTGGTTAACAGATGGGCGTACTTCAATGGGTGGGTCTAATAAACCTGTAGGCCGCACCACTTGTTCAATTACTACACCGCCCGTCTTTTCCAGCTCATACTCTCCTGGGGTAGCACTTACAAAAATGGTTTGTCCAATTAAATTTTCAAATTCATGAAAATTCAATGGGCGGTTATCTAAAGCGCTGGGTAAACGAAAACCATATTCTACCAACACAAGTTTCCTGCTTCTGTCGCCTCCATACATGCCTGCTATTTGTGGAATGGTTTGGTGGCTTTCATCAATAACACATAAAAAATCTTTAGGGAAATAATCTAATAAGCAAAACGGACGGGTACCGGGTTGACGACGATCAAAAAAACGAGAATAATTTTCAATACCATTACAATAACCCAGTTCACGAACCATTTCCAGATCATACTCCACCCGCTCTTTAATACGTTGAGCTTCAATAAACTTACCAATACGGTTAAAATATTCTACCTGCTCACGCATCTCATCCTGAATTTCATAAATTACCTGTTGCAAAATATCTTTTGGTGCCAGGTATAAATTTGCCGGGAAGATGGCTGCATTTTCCAATGTGCCTATTCTTTTTCCGGAAATCAA
Source organism: Hydrotalea lipotrueae (assembly GCF_019249625.1). Taxonomy (NCBI): domain Bacteria; kingdom Pseudomonadati; phylum Bacteroidota; class Chitinophagia; order Chitinophagales; family Chitinophagaceae; genus Hydrotalea; species Hydrotalea lipotrueae. The sequence continues at coordinate 3,647 of NZ_JAESDL010000038.1, forward strand.
ATCCAGACTTTCAATGGTTTCAATTTCATCGCCAAAAAAACAAACCCGGTAACCATAATCGGCGTAGGGTAAATTGATATCAACGGTATCGCCTTTTACACGGAAAGTTCCTCTGCTAAATTCAACCTGCGAACGGCTGTATAATGCATTGACCAAAGCATGTAAAAAGCCTTGACGAGAAATTACCTGACCTTGCTGAATACGAATAATACCATTTTCATAATCGGTTGGGTTTCCCATGCCATAAATACAGCTAACGCTCGCCACCACAATAATATCTCGCCGGCCGGTTAACAGTTGTGAGGTAGCCTGTAGGCGCAGTTTGTCTAACTCCTCATTAATGCTTAAATCTTTTTCAATATAAGTATCACTCACTGGCATATATGCTTCCGGCTGATAGTAATCATAGTAGCTAACAAAATAACCAACGGCATTATTGGGGAAAAACTGTTTAAACTCGCCATACAGTTGTGCTACCAGTGTTTTATTGTGCGTTAGCACCAACGTAGGGCGTTGCACTTGATGAATAACATTGGCAATGGTAAATGTTTTACCGCTACCGGTAACACCCAGTAAGGTTTGATAGGTTTCGCCGGCTTGTAACCCATTTACCAATTGTTGAATGGCTTCAGGCTGATCGCCGCTGGGTTGATAAGGTGCATTTAACTGAAAAGGCATGTTGCAAATTACTGCAAAGCCTTAAGAAAAAGCATTTTTGTTCAGGTAGATGTAAGAATGAAATTTTTTTGAAAAGCAATATGGATAAAAAAATAGTGCAGTAATAGCAAGTGAAATAAAACGAATTGAACCATTAATCCTCCAGCTTTTTAAAATTTAAACGGATGTTTTCATATTCTTTTGTACTGGTGTAGGTTAATGTTTTTCTTCGAATTCTGAATGGAACTTTATCTAATTCATACAACCTTTCTACAGGATAAATTCTGGTAATATAGCCGTGTTTTTGATTCAATGTGTTTGGAATGTGTAAAGCAATAAAGTTGTAGGTTTGTACAATCATTGAATCAAAATCATGGGTAAAAATTTGTACAACATTTTTTGATTTAGAAAAATTTACGTCATATAAAATAGCGTTGTTTTTAAACAGGCTCACTGCTTCAATATAAATAGGATCTTCTTTGTCGGCCAATAATGAAATTTTATATACCATTAAAAATGTTGGTACACAGGCATGATTATAGATATTGTCTATAGTCACATAAAGGTTATAAATAAAAATTATTTTCTGATTGTTGTAAATTTGGTTTTTCTAAACACTGAAAACGATTAAAAATGGAAAATATCACAAATCACGAAACAGCAACACACAAAATGAATGGTGAATTCAAATGTCCCTTTACCAATGGAATGCTGAAGAAAGGTGCGGGTGGTGGCACCAGTATTCATGACTGGTGGCCTAACCAGTTGAAACTAAATATTCTCCGCCAGCATTCTTCCCACTCCAACCCTATGGGTGATAAGTATAAGTATGCAGAGGAATTTAAAACACTCGATTTAGCTGCAGTAAAAAAAGATATTTTCGAGCTGATGACCACCTCTCAGGACTGGTGGCCGGCCGATTATGGCCATTATGGCCCGTTCTTTATTCGCATGGCCTGGCATAGTGCCGGCACATATCGTATTCACGATGGCCGCGGAGGGGCAGGCTCCGGCTCTCAAAGATTCGCACCTTTGAACAGTTGGCCCGATAATGCCAATCTGGATAAAGCACGCAGGTTGTTATGGCCCATTAAACAGAAATATGGTAAAAAAATATCTTGGGCCGATTTGATGGTACTTGCGGGTAACTGTGCACTTGAATCAATGGGTTTCAAAACCTTTGGTTTTGGTGGCGGCAGAGAAGATGTGTGGGAGCCTGAGCAAGACATTTATTGGGGCTCAGAAACCGAATGGTTGGGCGATAAGCGTTACACCGGCGATCGTGAACTGGAAAATCCGCTGGCAGCCGTTCAAATGGGCCTAATTTATGTAAACCCGGAAGGTCCTAACGGTAATCCCGATCCGTTAGCTGCTGCTCGTGACATTCGCGAAACGTTTGGTCGTATGGCTATGAACGATTATGAAACAGTGGCATTGATTGCTGGTGGGCATACTTTCGGTAAAACACATGGTGCGGCTGATCCTTCTAAATATGTTGGGCGTGAACCAGCAGGTGCAGATATTGAAGAACAAGGGTTAGGCTGGAAGAATACTTTTGGAACGGGCAACGGAACAGATACCATTACCAGTGGTTTAGAGGGAGCCTGGACAAAAACACCAACAAAATGGGATAATAATTTTTTTGAAACGTTGTTTGGATATGAATGGGAACTCACCAAGAGTCCGGCCGGTGCATATCAATGGAAGCCCAAAAATAATGCAGGTGCCGGAACGGTGCCAGATGCACAGGACCCCTCAAAAGGCCACGCTCCATTTATGCTAACCACCGATTTGGCATTGCGTTTAGACCCTGTGTATGAAAAAATATCCAGACATTTCTATGAAAATCCCGATGAGTTTGCAGATGCTTTTGCAAAAGCCTGGTTCAAATTAACACATCGTGATATGGGGCCAATTGCACGCTATCTCGGCTCTGAGGTACCTAAGGAAGTGCTCATCTGGCAAGATCCCATCCCTGCTATTACATTTCAATTAATAGACGATAAAGATATTGCTGCACTCAAGGTTACAATACTGAATTCCGGCTTGTCTGTTTCTGAACTGGTATCTACCGCCTGGGCATCTGCATCCACTTTCCGTGGCTCTGATAAACGTGGTGGTGCTAATGGTGCCCGCATTCGTTTGGCGCCACAGAAATACTGGGAAGTGAACAACCCTGCTCAGTTGAATAAAGTGCTGGATATATTTGAAAGCATTCAAAATAAATTCAATGCTTCACAATCGGGCAATAAAAAAGTTTCACTGGCAGATTTGATTGTTTTGGGTGGATGTGCTGCTGTGGAGAAAGCAGCAAAAGATGCCGGATTTACAATCACTGTTCCTTTTACACCCGGACGTAATGATGCTGCACAAGCGCACACCGATGTGGAATCATTTGCAGTATTAGAGCCTGTTGCTGATGGATTTCGCAATTATAAAAAAGCAAACGCTGCCTATGCTGCATCGGTAGAAGAAATGTTGATTGATAAGGCACAATTGCTTACACTTACTGCTCCTGAAATGACGGTGTTGGTTGGTGGAATGCGTGTTCTGAATACGAATTACGATCATTCAAAACATGGGGTATTTACCAACAGACCCGAAACATTAACCAATGATTTCTTCCTTCATTTGCTGGATATGCGCAATATGTGGAAGCCAACTTCTGATGCTAGAGAATTTTTTGAAGTTCGTGACAGAAAAACAGGGGAGGTGAAGTTTACTGCAACCCGTGTAGATCTCATTTTTGGATCAAACTCAGAACTCAGAGCTATTGCTGAAGTGTATGGATGTGATGATGGAAAAGAAAAGTTTGTGCATGATTTTGTAGCAGCCTGGAATAAGGTGATGAACCTTGACCGTTTTGATTTGGCCTGATTACAAAACCATGATAGATAGTTTAAAAAGGTAGTCTGAAAAAGGCTACCTTTTTCCTGACTTCCGCACTTTGTATTAAACAAAACACATATAATTAATAATCAGTGATTTAGGTTGCCAAAAATGCTTGTTTTGGGTGTTAATTTGAGTGATTACTTTTGATTTATGTTTATTCGAAGAGTTGGGGCTAAAAATAATCGCACCTATATTCATGTTATAGACAAAAGCTCTGGGGTTTGTAAAGTTGTGCAAACATTCGGAGGAGTTTCATCATTTTCACCATCCACTATGCTTCTTTCGGGAAATCGGCTCCTTCAGTTACCGATGCCCAAGTATCAAAATCATGTTGTAACTCTGCTAACTTAGCTCTTGCGCCGCGTAATGCGGCAGCACCTAATAACAGGCGCAAGGGTGGATGTTCCGCTTCCGTAACCTGTATCATGGCTTTGGCTGCCCGTACAGGATCGCCGGGCTGATGGCCACTATAACCCCTGATATCGCCCATATTCTTCCAGGCAGTTCCTGCATAATCTTCTATTTGAATAGATGTGTTTTTGGCTGATCGGCCGGCCCAATCGGTTCTAAAACCACTTGGCGCAATAATGGTTACATGTATGCCCAATGGCGCTACTTCTTTATACAAAGCTTCACTTAAACCATCTACTGCATATTTGGTAGCATTATAAAAACCAACACCCGGAAAAGAACGCAAGCCTCCTATGGATGCAATATTTAAAATATGACCGCTTCGGCGTTTCCGCATATACGGTAATACAGCCTGCGTTACCTTCGCCAATCCAAATATGTTAATTTCAAACATCTTTCTTACTTCAGCTTCCTCGCTTTCTTCTATCGCAGCAAAATAGCCAATGCCGGCATTGTTCACCAATACATCTATTTGTCCGAATTGATGGATGGCTGTTGTAACTGTACGCATAATCTCTTCCTGTTTCGTTACATCCAATGGCAATGCAATGGCCGTTCCCGGATGCTTACTTACCAAATCTTCAATATCGGCTGTTTTGCGTGCAGTAATCACTGCCCGGTAACCTTTTGCCAGTACTTCCTGCGCCAATGAGCGACCAAAGCCGGTAGAACAACCGGTAATCAACCAAACTTTTTCCATTATTTTTTCATTGTATGTGTGAATAAATTGTTGTTGTATGCAGTGATGCATTTATAAACAAACCCCATCGGTAGTACAAAATCTGCCCGTGGTTTCATTTGTTGCAACAGGCTGCTCTTCTTCCTGAACTTTTTTAAATACTTTCAGAAAAGTGGCCGGTTCCTGCGCACCAGATACGGCATACTTTTGATTGAACACAAAAAAGGGCACACCCTGCACACCGATTTGCTGTGCTGTATACTGATCGGCCCTAACAGCATCCACCAGTGCATCTGATTGTAACATGGCCAGTACGGTTGCTTTTGTTATCCCTGCTTTTTCACCAATATCGGCCAGAACAATTGCATTGCCTATATCCTTTCCCTCCGTAAAATAAGCAGCCAGCAATAATTCTTTTACCTTGCTCTGCACACCATACTCTTTTGCTAAATGCAACAGGCGATGCGCATTGAATGTATTATTTACAATCGCTTTATCGAATTGAAAATCCAATCCAACGGCTTTTGCCAGGTCTTGCATATAATTATTCATCTCCTTTCCTTTTTCTAACGGCACGCCCTTTCTGTTAGCCAAATATTCATGAACCGAAGTACCTGCTGTAGGTTTAAAATCGGCATCTAACTGAAAACTGCGCCAGATGATTTCAACTGTATCTTTCCCATCAAATGATGCGAATGCTTTTTCAAATTTTCGTTTGCCGATATAACAAAACGGGCAAACCACATCACTCCAAATTTCTACTTGCATGGCTTTCTGTTTTAGCTTTATGGGTTGGTTGACCAGATGGAAGCATCTTTTACAAACACCCTTCTGTTTAATTTTAATTGTGCTATCGCCAATTCGGCAAAATCTTCCGGATGCATCAGTTTTTCTTCATTGTTATTAATGAGGTTGGATTTTATGGCCAGTTCTGTAACCACCGTACTGGGTGCCATTGCCGTAACGCGAATATTGTGTTTGCGAACTTCCTGCATCAACGATTCGGTTAACCCCATTACCCCAAATTTAGAAGCGCTATAGGCACTGGTAAGCGCCGAACCTTTTAAACCTGCAGTGGAAGATACATTTACAATATCGCCTGTTTGGCGTTCTATCATTTCAGGCAAAACGGCACGGGTTACATAATATACCCCAAATAAATTTACTTTTATTTGTTGCTCCCATTCCTCAGGTACCAGTTCTAAAAACTTGCCGAATTTTCCGGTACCTGCATTGTTAATTAAAATATCAATAGGCCCTAATGCCGTATGTATTTGCGCTACAGCATTTTCCACGGCAACGCGGTTACTTACATCGGCAGTGGCGATAGCGGTATTTACACCCAATGCGTTTAATTCATCGGCTACCTGTTGTATGTCTTTTTCTGTTCTGGCCATCAGGCCAACATGCACACCCTCTTGTGCTAAGGCTAACGCTAGTGCCTTGCCGATGCCTTTACCTGCACCGGTTATCAGTGCTGTTTTCCCTTTTAAAGATTCCATAGTCTAAATAAATTTAAATGATGATAATACTTATAAACCAATATTATGATAATAATTCAGATGTTTGCAAAAACGGATAATCGGTATATCCTTTTGCGCCGGGTGTATAAAAAGTGCTTTGATCGGGTGCATTCAAAGGTGCATCTTGTTGAAACCTTTCTACCAAATCAGGATTAGCCAGGAAAGGTACACCAAATGATACCAAATCGGCATCACCTGCATCCAGTACCGCATTCGCACTTGCCTTATTAAATCCTTTATTAATCATCAATGTGCCTTGATACAAAGGTCTGAAATGTTTGGCTACCTGTGTTACGGCAAAAGGCAAATGATCAACCGGTGCAAAAGGCTCGGTTAAATGCAGGTATGCCAATGGATAGTTGTTTAATTTTTTTACAATGTATTCAAAAGTAGGTATGGTGTTTTCATCCATGGTAATTCCAAACAATCCGTTTAAGGAAGGGCTTAGTCTGATACCTACACGTTGTATATCAATTACCTCTTTCATAGCTTCCAGTATATCAAACAAAATACGGGCATGGTTTTCAATGCTGCCGCCATAAGCATCGGTACGATGGTTAGCAGTGCTATTAAAAAACTGGTGCAACAAATAGCCATTGGCACCATGAATTTCCACTCCATCAAAACCTGCTGCTACTGCATTAGCAGCGGCTTGTTTAAAATCCTGAATGGTTTGCTGAATGTCTGCCAAAGTCATTTCTTTTGGAACAACAGTATCCACAAATCCGTTAACGGTATATGATTTCTCATTGGGATTAATGGCAGAAGGCGCATGTGGCAACTCGCCATTATGAAAATCCGGGTGCGATATACGGCCCACATGCCAAAGCTGCACAAATATTTTTCCACCTTCTTGGTGTACTGCTTTGGTTACCAGTTTCCAACCCTCCACCTGCGCTGCACTATAAATACCGGGTACATTGATATAACCTACACCCTTTTTATTAACGGGTGCCCCTTCAGTAATCAGTAAACCGGCGCTTGCCCTTTGTGCATAATACTCGGCAATTAATGCGGTGGGCGCATTTTCGGCATTATCGGCTCTGCTCCGCGTCATTGGTGCCATTACTATTCTGTTGTTTAAACTAAGTCCTGCTAAATTGTACGGTGTAAATAAAATGTCTTGTTTCATTGTTAAATGGTTTACTTTTTGTTTGTTGAATGATTGATATTGTGTTATATAAAAATGTATGGGTATTAACTGCTATGCTTCATCTGCTGCAGATTGTACCACAACATGCAGTCCGGTTAATGCCATTAAATGGCTTGCCAATTGTATAGCTGCCTCATCTTGCCCATCAATGATGGCTGTTGCTGCAACAATACTTACTGATACTACTTTTGAATGTGGCAGCAACAATTGTATGGGCGCATTTTGTCCCTCGCCGTTTTTTATTTGCAGCACGGTTTTACAGGTAGATACTTCGGCAATTTTTTGGGCAACATATTCCTGTTCGGCCAAAGGCACGGTAATAATTATTACATCGGCCTCCCAAGATGCCTCCTTACTACAGGTAAGTATTTCTGCAGTATGCAACTGTTGATTGATTTCCTGAATTTCATGGAATAATGTTGCTGTTTGCAGTTGGTCATTATCCATTAATAATAGCCTGTATTGTTTGCAAATTGATTTTGCAATCATTGTACCCGCTTTGCTATTTACACCAATAACGGCTACGGTATTGTTATAGCCCTTTGTCTTCATGCTGCAAAGCTACAGCATTGTTTTATGGAGGCACTTGCGCCAGAACAAGAAAAACACTTGATGTAGATCAAGCCGTTTATTTAGATTTCATTAATTTTTTACGGATACGGCTCAGGGTTTCGGGTGTTATGCCCAGATAAGAAGCAATGAGATTTTGGGGAATACGTTGCAGCAACTGCGGATTGGCAGCTGCCAGCCGGGTATATTTTTCTTCGGCAGAATAGCTGATGGTATTGACCAATCTTTTTTCTTTAGAAATAATGTTGTTTTGAAAAAGTATGCGGAAATAGCGTTCCATTACCGGTACTTGCAATAACAATGCTTCAAAATTATCGAGCGTAATCATCAATAATTCAGCATCTTCAATGGCATCAATATTGTATTCAGAAACATCTCCCGATAAAAAGCTGTACGTATCGGCCATCCACCAGCCTTCCCATGCAAATTGTATCATGTGTTCCGTACCTTTTTCATCTACATGGTACATCCGCAATAATCCCTTCTCTACAAATAACAGGTATTTACATACATCCCCTTCCTGTAATAAATACTGCCGTTTACGCAGTTTTTTGGGAATGAAAAAAGATTTTAATACCGCAACATCAGTTGCCGAAAGGGTTACTTTTTCCTGAATATGCGCCAATAAAACATCGAACATCTATACAAAAATACAAAGAAAATAAGGGTAATTCATATAATTACACAAGAGAAATAAGCAATGTTTATATATTATAACGCTAAAAATAAATGATTAATTACAATAATTTATTTTTTAAAAATTCATATAATTGATCTTTATTTAAATTATGTGCAATTATCCTCCCTTCTTGATCAACTAAGAAAGTATCCGGAATATACTTTACCTGCCAGGAAATAGCTATTTTATTATTCCAGTCATTCACTTCTATCCAATGTGGTTGATCTTCATTCAAGGCCTGCACCCAATCATTCTTGTTAGTATCTAATGAAATACCATAAATTTCTAAACCCAAGGAATGATATTTTTGATAAAGCTTTTGTAAATCTCGTATACTTTTTCGACAGGGTCCACACCAACTAGCCCAAAAATCTATTAGAATGAATTTAGCTTTTATTGAAGTTAATTTTATTTTTTTTCCGTTTATGTCAGGAAGTTTTATTTCTGTTACTTTATTACCAATAGTAGGTAGTTGTGCATGCAACGAATGGGTATAGGCTAAAAAATAAAATAGGAATATATAATTTTTCATGTGTATAATTTTTAAAAACAGCTAAAAGAAGGAGGTGCTATTAAAATTTCAAACTCCTTTTAGCTGCATAATAGTTTATATTTTCTTAGAAGTGAACATTCATGCCAATATCTAATGCATAATCTGAAAAAGCTGCATCACCATGTGTATAAATCCCTGTTATCATTGTTTGGTTTTTATCGGGTACACTTTGCGTCCTATCGCGAATAAGCGCAATAGGAATGTAAGCATATAATGAAACTTTATGTAATCGATAAGTAAATCCTGGTTCAGCAGAAATAATAAACCCGGGTCTTCTAAAACCATCACTTCCACCAATTAAATCATGAACAGGTAAACATTCGTCTCTTAATCCTAATGATGCAGAAAATTGATGTGTCATATAATTAAGTCCACCTCTAACCATATATTGATCAGGCACACTCATCACATCACTCCCAACTTTTACACTCATTGCAGGAGGCAGCCCTCCTCTTGCAGTTGATACACCATTTTGATCTCTTGGATTAGATAAATAATAAAAATTGCCATAAAGGCTCCACTTACTATTAAAATTATAATACCCATTAATTTCTAATGTAATCCCGGTTCCGCCATCCCCTAATTGAATTGATTGATCAACAGGACCTAATACTTTTGTTGAGTCTGAAGTATGAAAATAATCCTGGAATCTATAATCTCCGGTTGGCAGTTTTAGCCCAAGTCCTGCTTGTAAATTTCCTTTACTAAATTTATCAGGATTGAATAACCAACGGTAAACAGCAAAACGAATATCGCCAACCCCAAATGAATGGGTAACATATCGATGAATTTTATCGTGTTCATATAAAGATGATCTTGAATTAGCTTCTAATGGTATATCTAACATAAATGACCACCTTCTATCAATATTTCGAACAATTGCCACATCCATTGTATATTGATGATTAATAACATTAGTTCCATTTTCAACACGTTGTTTTTGCTGATCCGTGCCTATAAAGTGTTTATAAGATTTAAAATAACGATTATTTACAATCATGTCCCAATTGGAAAGTGTATCTGCATCATCATGGCTTATTGTATAACTTCCAGAACTCCGAATAGCTACACAACCTTGTGCATTTAACTGATTCGTAAAATTAAAAAAATTAACAAACAGCAATAAATATATAACCCAAGTTTCCTAAAATAGAAGCATTTGAAATAGGAATAATTTTGAGTTGCGAAAACAAAACTTCTACTCAAA